>NZ_JANSHG010000229.1:0-2747 GCF_047461555.1 Synechococcus sp. WC101 | reverse complement strand
CGGCTGTATTAGCCGTTACCGCTGGCTTGCCTGCTGGCGACGGCGACCAGCCCTCCTCCGACCCAGCGGACAAGGGCACTTATGACAACAACAGCAGCACTCCCCCTCTCCTCTACGCCTGCGTAAAGCTGTGGATGGCAGCCTTGAGGGGCATGAAGGAAACCTAGTGCAAAAGACTCTCTCGGGGTTGGAAGGAGGCAATCCCAAAAAAAGAAGAAGAGATGAGGAGGTTGTAAGCCGGGTTCTGTAGTGGGGTGCTCCAAGGAGCAGCCCGCACTGGCGGTCATCTCTCTGGGAGTGATGTTGCCATCACCCTCTAGCGGCTCACCACCACCGAGACCACCCTCCCCCAACCGCTTGGCTGAGTACCGTGACCTCGGTGCAGCCGACAGGGGCGAAGAACAGCCATAGTCCTGCGGCTGCGGCCTTGCTTTCCACCGGGGTTTACCGAGCCAGCGCCTCACGACGCTGCTGGTGGGCTCTTACCCCACCTTTGCACCCTTACCTGTGCTGGGATCCCAGCCATCGGCGGTATGTTTCTGTGGCACTATCCTCGCGGTTTCCCGCACTGGGCTTTCCCCAGCGGTGTGTTCTTCTGAAAGCCCGGACTTTCCTCATCCTGCTGCCTGGTGGCGGCAGCGAGGACGCGACCGCCTGCCCCTCCTATCTCTTCATTTCAATCCTAGCGCATCCCCCCAGCGCAGAAAATCTCTCTGCGCCTAGGCTCCGCGTTGCTGGCCAGCCGGCCTGCAAAGCTGACCCCGCTGTTCCTGCTCCGCAGGGACTCCATCCCCCTAGGTCTACGTTCCTGGTCGAGGAAAGCGCTGCATCAGCTCTTGGACAGCCTCGGCATGGTAGGAGCTGCGGGTAAGCGGGGAGGACACCACCTGCAAAAAGCCCAACTCTTCCCCCACCTGTCGCCAGTGGTCAAACTCCTCTGGAGGCACGTAGCGCTCCACCGGCAGGTGTTTGGGGCTGGGAGGAAGGTATTGGCCAAGAGTGAGGATGTCGCAGCCTACCCGGCGTAGATCTTGCATTATCTGCAAAATCTCCTCGGCGGTCTCTCCCAAGCCCAGCATCACCCCCGACTTGGTGTAGAGGCCGGGATCCCATTGCCGCGCCAGTTCCAAAAGCCGCAGGGAACGCTCGTAGTTCCCCTGGGGGCGCACTCGCCGGTAGAGGCGGGGCACGGTTTCCGTGTTGTGGTTGAGCACCGTCGGGCGGGCGGCGAGAATTTGCTCCAAGGCCTGCCAGTTGCCGCACAGATCTGGGATCAAGACCTCGATGGTTGTCTGGGGCATGCGGCAGCGGATTTCGGTAATGCAAGCAACAAACTGGCTGGCTCCCCCATCGGGGAGGTCGTCCCGATTCACCGAGGTAATCACCGCATGGCGTAGCCCTAGCCGTTGCACCGCTGTGGCCACCCGCAGCGGCTCAGTGGGATCCAAAGGCGGAGGCCGTTTGGTGAAGTCGATATCGCAGTAGGGGCAGGCGCGGGTACAGGCCGGGCCCATGATTAAAAAGGTGGCGGTGCCGTTGGCAAAGCACTCCCCTAGGTTGGGACAGGAAGCCTCCTCGCAAACGGTATTCAGGCCCAAGTCCCGCAGCAGTTGCTGGACGGATCCGGCCCGCTGGGGGGCTTTGGCCCGCAGCCAGGGAGGTTTGCCGCTAGGCGAAGAAACAGCGCTCAATGAAACCCTCCAACCAGAAATGGCGGCAAGCGTATCTCTCAGCTTAGCCTGTCATTATTGCCCAGCCGAGACCGGGCTCGGTGGCCAAAGCCCGAAAAAGGATAGCTCAGTAGCCCCGCCCTTAGAGGCGAAGCAAACTTTAGCTGCTCGCCAATGGTATAGTTGTCACCGAGGCGTACCGTTCTCAGGCGAGCCCCTAGTCACGGTGAAAAACCCAACCGGTGGCAAGCGTCCGGGAAATGCCAACGTCTCAGCCAACCTGCCCAGACAAGCCAGCAGAACCTTGGGGCCTTGCCTCAAGGAACTGTCTAGAGGCATCTTGACAGCGCCTTGACGAGAATCCCCCGCCTTTAGGCGGTGGGCGTGTCAAGGCATACTGGAAAGCGAATGTCGAGCGATAGGGATCCCCACATGGTTGTTGCTGCTCCTCCCTCTCTGGAACAACTTGCCATCAACACGATTCGTTTTTTGGCGGTGGATGCTGTTCAGAAAGCCAACTCGGGTCACCCCGGCCTGCCAATGGGGGCAGCACCCATGGCCTATGTGCTTTGGCAGCAGTTCCTGAAGTTCAATCCCCGCAACCCCAAATGGGTGGATCGGGATCGCTTTGTCCTCTCGGCAGGCCACGGCTGCATGCTGCAGTATGCTCTGCTGCACCTGACCGGCTTTGATGTGAGCCTAGAGGACATCAAGCAGTTTCGCCAGTGGGGATCCAAAACCCCCGGCCACCCGGAAAACTTTGAAACCCCCGGTGTGGAGGTAACCACCGGACCGCTGGGGCAGGGGGTGGGCAACGCCGTTGGGCTGGCCATTGCCGAGGCCCACTTGGCCGCCCGTTTCAACAAGCCCGGTCACACCATTGTGGATCACTACACTTATGTGATCTTGGGCGACGGCTGCAACATGGAGGGGGTGGCCTCGGAAGCGGCCTCGCTCGCCGGCCACCTCAAGCTGGGCAAGCTGATCATGCTCTACGACAGCAACCACATCTCCATCGACGGCAGCACGGAAATTGCCTTTACCGAAGATGTGGGCAAGCGCTACGAGGCCTACGGG
>NZ_JANSHG010000228.1:0-2754 GCF_047461555.1 Synechococcus sp. WC101 | reverse complement strand
GTGTGGGGGCGCTGGTGGCGATTTGGGATCAGCCGGCGCAGGTGATTCGGCTGCCCTGGCTGCAGGTAGGGGATCTGGTGTTGGAGCTGCCGCTGCAGGTTTCATCGCTAACGCTGGGGGCCTGCGCCCTGGTGACGGGGCTAAACCTGGCGGCCCAGATCTACGGCTTTGGCTACATGGAAATGGACTGGGGCTGGGCGCGGTTCTTCTCGCTGCTGGGCCTGTTTGAGGGGGGGATGTGCGCTCTGGCTCTGTGCGACTCTTTGTTTTTCAGCTACGTCATCCTGGAGATTTTGACTCTGGGCACCTACCTGTTGGTGGGCTTTTGGTTTAACCAATCGCTGGTGGTAACTGGGGCCCGGGATGCTTTTCTAACCAAGCGCATCGGCGACCTGTTGCTCTTGATGGGGGTCATCGCCATCTATCCTTTGACGGGATCCTGGGAGTTTGAGGACTTGACGGCTTGGGCAAAGTCGGTGCAGGCAGGAGCTATCTCTGTGGATCCGAACTTGATCGCCTTGGTGGGGCTGGGGTTGCTGGCCGGCCCTGTGGGCAAGTGTGCCCAGTTCCCTCTGCATCTGTGGCTGGATGAGGCGATGGAAGGGCCGATCCCCTCTACGATCTTGCGCAATGCGGTGGTGGTGGGCACAGGAGCTTGGGTGTTGATTCGGCTGCAGCCGCTCTATGAGCTTTCCCCGACGGTGTTGCGGCTGATGCTGGTGATCGGGGGGCTGACGGCAGTGGGGGGATCCCTGGTGGCCCTGGCCCAAATTGATGCCAAGCGGGCCTTGTCCTACCTGGTGAGCGCCTACATGGGCTTGATCTTTGTAGCGGTGGGCACAGGACACACGCAACAGGCCTACCAACTGCTGCTCACCTATGCGCCGGCGATGGCCTTGCTGGTGATGGCGCTGGGCATGGTGATCTGGAACAGCATTACCCAGGATCTGCGCTATCTGGGGGGCTTGTGGTCGCGGCGGCCCATTTCCGGCCTGTGCTTTTTGACGGGGATGGCCGGCATGGTGGCCCTGCCGCCTTTCGGCTCCTTCTGGGTGCTGACGGATCTGTGGCAGCAGTTGGCGCAATCGGGGCAGGGGCTGTGGGCGGCAGTGGTGCTGGTCACCAACGCGGTAACGGCGCTGGGGCTGACGCGGGTATTCGGCCTGGTTTGGGGAGGCAAGCCGCAGCAGATGAGCGAGCGCTCCCCAGAGGTGCACTGGCCGATGATGTTGCCCAGCACGGCCATGATGGGGGTGACGCTGCATGTGCCGATGATTCTGGCGGCCTTGGATCTCTTGCCGGCTCTGCAGGGGATCCCGATTGCGGTGATGGCCGGATCCAGCTTGGCGGGCATCGCGTTGGGAGCCTGGCTGTACCTGCCGCGGGGGCGGCGGCCAGTGGACTGGGCTTTCTTGGCCGACTGGCAGGATCTGCTGGCCAACGACTTCTACACCCCCAAGCTCTACCGCGCCAGCGTGGTGTTTGTGGTGCGCATCATTTCTGAGGTTACGGCCCTCTTTGACCGCTACGTGGTGGACGGCGTGGTGAATTTGACCAGCTTAGTTGTGCTGGCAGGAGGTCAGGTTTTGAAATACACCACCTCCGGCCAGTTGCAGGCCTATGTGCTGACGATTGTGGTGGGGGTGGCCCTGCTGGGCTGGCTAATTCTCTAGGCAGAGGGGGACGGAGTCCTTAAGCCTTAAGAAAGAGGGAAAAGACCATGCTGAGTGCCTTGATTGTGTTGCCGATTTTGGGATCCCTGCTGCTGTTCCTGGGCTTGGGAGGGCGAAAGCTGGCGGTGGTCCTGGCCGGGATCCCGTTGGCCATCTCGCTGTTTCTATTTACCCGCTTTGACGTGCAGGCAACTGGCTTTCAGTGGGAGCAGCGGTGGGATTGGATCCCGCAAATCGGGCTGAGCTACTCCCTGGGCTTGGACGGGCTGGCTTTGTTGATGGTGGCCCTGAACGGGCTGCTCACTCTCATCGCCATTTTGACGGCTGAGCCGGAGACCAAGCGGCCCAATCTCTTTTACGGCTGCATTCTGCTGATGAGTGGGTCGGTCAACGGGGCTTTTGCCGCCCAGAACCTGCTGTTGTTTTTCCTCTTTTACGAGCTGGTGCTGATCCCGATCTACTTGCTCATTTCCATCTGGGGCAGCCCCAAGCGGGATTATGCCGCCATCAAGTTTTTGATCTACACCGCTGTTTCCGCCGTCTTCCTGTTGGGGGCGTTTCTGGCCGTCTACTGGCTGGGGGATCCCCATACTTTTGAGCTGGCCGAGATTCGCATCAGCTCCCTGGGCCCCGCTGCCCAAACCCTGGCCCTGTTGGCTTTGATTGTGGCCTTTGGCATCAAGATGCCGCTGGTGCCCTTCCACACCTGGCTGCCCGACGCCTACGGCGAGTCTTCCCCGCCGGTGGCGGTGCTGCTGGGAGGGGTGCTCTCCAAGTTGGGCACCTATGGTCTGTTTCGCTTTGGGCTGCAGTTGTTTCCCCAGGCTTGGGCCGATCTGAGTGGGCTGCTGGCCTGGTGGGGGGCTATTGCTGTGCTGTCGGGGGCTTTGGCGGCCATCGCCCAAAAAGACATCAAGCGCATGGTGGCCTACAGCTCCATCGGCCATATGGGCTACATCCTGCTGGGCATGGCGGCGGCCACGCCGATTAGCTTGACGGGAGCAATGGTGCAGATGGTCTCCCACGGCCTGATTTTGGCGCTGCTGTTTGATCTGGTGGGCCTGGTGGAGCGCAAGGTAGG
>NZ_JANSHG010000227.1:0-2819 GCF_047461555.1 Synechococcus sp. WC101 | reverse complement strand
CGATCAGCACCTCGTGCTTTTGCACAATTCAGTTCAGCGCTTTCAGCTCCTTGCCCAGGGTTTGAGCGGTGCTGGACAGGCTGGATAGCATCAGTGGCAGCCTAGTTTTTGGACTCTCTCTCCGACAAGAGCAGGTCGCAGCCAAATCCGGCTGGGTCTAAAATAGCGGGGCTGCGGACTCTCCCTCGAGTTTTTCGTATGGACTTGCCTAACCTCCTCTGGCCAGACCCCGGCGAGATCCCGGCTCCTCCCCAGCCGGGGATCCTGGGCATCTTGGCTTCCGGCAACGGCAGCAACTTCGAGGCCATCGCCCAAGCCATCGATGCTGGCGAGCTACGGGCGCAAATTGCCGTCGTGATCACCAACAATCCAGACGCCTACGTGCGGCAGCGGGCGCGGCGAAGAGGGATCCCTTGTATTCTGCTCAACCATCGGCACTATGCCAGCCGGGAGGCGCTGGACGCGGCCATCTTGCAAGTGCTCCAGGAGTATCAGGTGGAGTGGGTGATCATGGCCGGCTGGATGCGTTTGGTGACCCAAGTGTTGCTGTCTGCCTATCCGGAGCGGGTTTTAAACCTCCACCCCAGCCTCTTGCCCAGCTTCAAGGGCCTGCGGGCGGTGGAGCAGGCGCTGGAGTACGGCGTGAAAATCACCGGCTGCACCGTCCACCGGGTCACGTTGGAAATGGATAGCGGCCCCATTGTGGCGCAAGCAGCCGTACCGGTTTTGCCGGAAGATACGGTGGAATCCCTTTACCGGCGCATCCAGGCCCAGGAACACCGCCTCTACCCGCTGGCCATCCGCCTCTGTTTGGCCGAGGGATCCCGCCTCCCCAAGTTCTCGGAGAAGCTGCACAATTGAGGGTGAGCCCGCCGCTGGCGCCCCCTATGGCCGAAATCTCGCCGTTGCTCGTTTTCGACAGCTCTGCGATCCTGGCCGGTCGCCCGGCTCTGTGGCAGGAATGGGCCCGTTTTGGGGTGTGTGTGCTGCCCCAGGCGGTGATGGCGGAGCTAGAACGCCTAACCCGACAGGCCATCGACCCCCAAGAAGAATCGACAGCGCGCGCCTTCTTGCGCCACTGGCCCCGTTTGGGATTTGCCGTCTCAGAAGCCCGCGCCCTGGTGGGTGAAGTCAACGCCGGCGAGCAGTCGCTGCGAGTCCGCCTAGAGCAGGCCATTGCCGAGTGTGCCTATGCCCTGGCCCAACAGCAGCCGGGATCCCTGGTGGTGGTGGTGAGCAACGACCGACCCTTGGTCGAGCGAGTGCAGGGGCTGGGCCTTGCCAACCTCCGTGCCATCTCTCTGGCCGAGCTCAACCGGTGGATGCGCCAGCGCCAGCGCCCCCAGGCTGTGGCTATGGCTTGGAAGCGGCTGCCAGGGCCTCCCATTCCCGCTGCTCCGTTGCCCCCCTCCCCAACTTCTGCAAAACCACCCTCCCCCGCTCAAAAGGGCTCCCGACCTGTTCAACGGAGATCTCAGGTTGGATTCGCCTGGAAAAGCGTGCAAAACTCCCTGGCGCTGCTGCTGGCTTTGGCTTTCTTCTCGGCAGCAGGGTTGCTGGCCTGGCGTTTGTTGGATCCCACGGGGAGCGAAGGGATCTGGCGGCGGCTGCCCCTGTCTCGGACCCTTGGCTGCGCGATCTCTAGCCGCTTTGGCCGAAAGAGCCCCCGCAGACCTATGCTAGGATGAGGGCTTACTGAAAACCCGGATCCCGCCCCATGACGGAAACGGCTGACCTTTGGCCCCAGCTTTTGGGACAGTTGCTGGAGCGGCAATCTCTGAGCGAAGCCCAAGCCGAACAGTTGATGAACGGCTGGCTGCACAACCAAGTGCCGGATGTGGTGTCGGGAGCGATTTTGGCGGCCCTGCAAGCCAAGGGGGTCAGCGCCAGTGAACTGGCCGGCATGGCGCGGGTGCTGCAGCGAGCTTCCCTGGGATCCCCCCTGGATCTGCCCCTGTTGGTGGATACTTGCGGCACCGGGGGAGATGGGGCCGGCACGTTTAACATTTCCACTGCCGTGGCCTTCGTGGTCAGCGCTGCCGGGATCCCAGTCGTGAAGCACGGCAACCGCTCTGCTTCTGGCAAGGTTGGCTCGGCGGACGTGCTGGAGGCGTTGGGGGTGAACCTGAGCGCTGAGCCAGAGCAAGTGCGGGCGGCGGTGGCGGAAGTGGGCATCACCTTTCTCTTTGCCCCCCACTGGCACCCGGCCATGCGGGCGGTGATCCCCTACCGCCGCGCCCTTAAAGTTCGCACTGTCTTTAATCTCTTGGGGCCCCTGGTCAATCCCCTCTATCCCAACCGCCAGGTGATCGGGGTTTATGCCCCGGAGCTGGTGCCGGTGATGGCCGAGGCCTTGCGTCTGTTGGGGCGGGAAAGGGCCGTGGTGTTGCACAGCCGCGAAGGTCTGGACGAGGCCGGGTTGGATCAGCCCACCGATCTGGGCATCCTTTCCGGTGGGCTGGTACGAACAGAAGTTTTGAACCCGCGAGATTACGATCTTACGCCCGCACCTGTCCAGGCCCTCCAGGGGGGGAACTTGGCGGAAAATGCCGCCATCCTCGCCCAAGTTCTCCAAGGATCCGGAGCGCCTGCCCAGCGGGATGTGGTGGCCCTCAATGCCGCTTTGGCCCTGCAGGTGGCCGGAGCCGTTCCCGATTGGGGATCCGGAATTGCCCAAGCGCGGGAGATCCTTGCCAGCGGCGCTGCCTGGGATCGCCTGCAAAAGCTGGTCAATTTTCTGGCTTCGTGACGTACTCCCGCACTCATGCTGACGCATAGAGTGCGGGCTTCCCAGTGACTCCTGCCCAATAGCAGGACAT
>NZ_JANSHG010000226.1:0-2825 GCF_047461555.1 Synechococcus sp. WC101 | reverse complement strand
CCTGCAGCAGGGTGAAGATCACCTCCTGCACCGACTCCGTAATAAACAGCGTGGCGTCGAAGGCGATCTCGTAGATCAAGCCGGGCGGGAAGCTACGGGAGAGCTCCGCCAACGTCTGCCGCACCTGCCGCGACACCTCCAAGGCGTTGGCATCCGGCTGCTTGGTGATGGCGATCCCCACCGCCTCCTGGCCGCCGATGCGGAAGAACGTATCGTAACTTTGGGCCCCCAGCTCCACCCGACCCACGTCGGCAATGCGCACCAAGCTGCCGTCGGGGCTGGCTTTGAGCACAATTTGGGCAAACTCCTCCGGCTGCGACAGCCGCCCCGTGGCCTGGACGCTGATCTGAACCTCCTGATCCGGGGGGCTGGGCTGGCTGCCGATCTGTCCGGCAGGCACCTGGATGTTTTGCTGGCGCACGGCGTTCACCACATCCAGCGCCGTCAGCCCATAGCCGGCCAGCCGCGTCGGATCCAGCCAGATGCGCATGGCATAGGTGCGCTCCCCGAAGACGATGACATCGCTGACGCCGCGAATGCGCCGCAGGGCATCGCGCACGAACAGCTCGGCGTAGTTGCTCACAAACAGCTCGTCGTATTCCCCTGCCTCTGAGCGCAGCGCCACCACCTGCACAAAAGCGCTATCGCCGGCCTTTTCTACACTAAGGCCGTTTTGGATCACCTCTGCCGGCAGCCGCGCCTGCACCCGTGCCACCCGGTTTTGCACATCCACAGCCGCCGTGTCCAGATCCCGATCCGGGCTGAAAGTGACGGTGATCTGGCTGGTGCCGTTGCTGCTGCTCACCGAAGAGATGTAGCGGATGCCCTCGACGCCGTTGATCTCCTGCTCCAGCACATTGGTTACCGCCGTCTCCACCGTCTCGGCATCGGCTCCAGGGTAAACGGCGGTCACCCTCACCGCCGGCGGCGCCACCTGCGGGTAGTAGTCCACCGGCAATAGGGGAATGCTCACCGCTCCCACCAGCACAATGATGATGGAGCAGACGCTGGCAAAAACAGGACGGCGAATGAAAAAGTCGACAAACATAGGCCAGGGATCCGCGTAAGGAGTAGAAGGGGATGACCAAGTTGGGAAACCGCTCAAGAGGAGAAATCTAGGGCGGGGATCCAGGCGGTCTCCCCTCCCCTTGCATCCTCTGCTGCAAAAGCACCTCATCGACAATCGGGGCGCCATCGCGGATTTTTTGCAGGCCGCTCAGCACAATCGGCTCGTTGGCCTTCAGCCCCTCCAGCACCTCGTAGCTGTTGCCGTAGAGGGATCCCAGCCGCACCGGCCTTTGCACCGCCACCGCCCCGGGGGGCTTGCCCTCCTCAGGTGGCTCTGTCGTCTGCACCGTGTAGACAAAGGTTTGGGCGCCCAGACGGGCTACCGCCGTTGCCGGCACCAGCAAAGCTGGCCGCTCCTCCCAGAGGATGCGGGTTCGCACAAACTGGGCTGGTCGCACCAGCGGGCCGTAGGCCTTGCGCAACTGGCCGGCGGGGTTCTCCAGCAGGGCCTTGGCCAGCACCGATTGCGTGCTGGCATCGGCTTCAGGCGCGATGAAAGAGATTTGGCTGGTGCCGATCACCTCGCCGCGGCTGTCCAAGATCTGCACCGGTGTGCCGATGCGCAGGCGGGGGGCCTGCTGCAGCGGGATATTCAGGTTCAGCTCCAGCGCCTGGGTTTGGGTCAGGGTGGTCAAAACCGTCTGGGGCGTCACATAGTCCCCCTGCCGCACCAACACTTCCCCGACAATACCGGCAAAGGGAGCCGTGACCTGGAAAAACTGCAATTGCACCTGCTGCCGCTCCGCCTCGGCCCGGGCCCGCTCCACCTCCCGCTCTGCCCGCACAATGGCCGCCTCTTGGGCCCGGATCTGCTCCTGTTGCGCCGCCAAGGCCGCCTCCGCCTGGCGCAGATCGCGGCTGGACTGATCCACTTGCGCCTGGCTGATGGCCCCCTCGGCCAAGAGGCGCAGGTTGCGCTGGTGTTGATCCCGGGCGAACTCCGCCGCTGCCTCCAGCCGCAGGCGATCCGCCCGCAATTGGCTGAGCACGGCTCGGCTGCTCTCCAGGTTGGCCTGAGCCGCCGCGATCCCGGCCGCTTGGCCGGCCACCGCCGCCTGTTGTTGCCGGCTGTCGATGGCAAACAGAGGCGCCCCGGCAGAAACCTGGGATCCCAGCCGCACGAACACCTGGGTCACCTGGCCGCTCACCTGGGGCCGAATACTGGCCACCTGCTGGGATCCGAGGCTGGCGATGAACTCCGACGTCTCCTGAATGAGCCGTTCTTCCACGGCGCCGATGGCCACCGGTGTCGGCTGGCCTTCTCCACTCTCCATGCCGCGAGGGGGCCCGCCGGGCCGACAGGCAGCCAGGAGCAAAGAAAAACCCAACAGCGGCAGAACTGTTCGCAATCGCATCCTCAACCTGCTCCCCCAACGAGCACCCAAACAGAGGGATCCCCCATCTGCATTGGCTCAACCAACCAAGGTAATGAGCCTGTGCCTTCCTGTGCCTGTGCAAAAGCGCTGGCCATCCTTCCCAATCCAGAACTAAGTTGACACTCCCGCCGCCTGAAGGCGGGGGATTCTTACGCAGTCCACAGAAGGACCCGTAACGGCGTTGTCAAAGCGCCTCTAGACAGTTCCTTAAGGCAAAGCCCCAAGGTTCTGCTTACTTTCTTAAGCAGGTTGGCGGCAGCATTAGCATCAGCGTTGACCAACCACCCCTTTGCCGTTTGGTACAGGCCCCGCTTGACACGCTTCCCAGAGGGTCTCCACCCGTCGGGTTTTCACCATAATTAGGTAGCTCATCTCTATCTA
>NZ_JANSHG010000225.1:0-2846 GCF_047461555.1 Synechococcus sp. WC101 | reverse complement strand
TTGCTGGAGCGCTCACATCGGCGACTCTCGCCTTTACCGCCTCCGCGGATCTGAGATGCAGCAGATGACGGAGGATCACACCTTGGTAGCTCGCTCGGTTCGCCAAGGGGAGTTGACCCAGGCGCAAGCCCGCATGCACCCCTGGCGCCACATTCTCGAGCGCTGCCTGGGCCGCCCCGATGCAGGGCCGCCTGCTGTTCAGCCGATTACAATGCGCCCTGGGGATCGCCTGCTGTTGTGTAGTGACGGGCTCACCGAAGAGCTAGATGACGAGGTCATCGCCGAGTACTGCCTGAAGGTGGAGGATTTGGATCAACTGGCCTGCCAGTTGGTCGAGGCGGCCAAAGAGCGGGGCGGTCGGGACAACATCACGGTGGTGATCGCCGAATACGCCTAGTTCGCGGCCAGCTAGAGACGGTATTGCCGGTACACTTCGCCGGCAGCCCGGTGCAGGAGCGAGTGGCGGTAGACAAGCTGAGCGAGGTCGTTGCCGTAGCCGCCGCCGATAACGCAGGCAACGGGGTAGCCTCGCTTTAAGCAGGTGTCCAGCACCTGCATATCGCGGCGGAAGAGCCCCTCGTCGCTGAGGGCCAGCTTGCCCAAGAGATCTTCGCGGTGGGGATCCACCCCCGCATCATAGAGCACCAGATCCGGGCGCACCTGAGCCAACAGATCGGGCAGGTAGTCGGCCAGGGTTTGCAGATAAGCTTCATCTTCCAGGCCCACCGGCAGGGGCACGTCCAGGTCGCTGGCCTGCTTGGTGGCGGGGAAGTTGGCGGCGCAGTGCATGGAAAAGGTAAACACCCGCGGCTCGGAGCGGAAGATCCAGGCGGTGCCGTCGCCCTGGTGCACATCCAGGTCTACAATCAGAACCTTTTGCACCAGCCCCTGCTGCAGCAGGACTTGGGCGGCGATGGCCAGGTCGTTGAAAATACAGAAGCCGGAGCCGTAGGCGGGAAAGGCGTGGTGGGTGCCGCCGGCGGTGTTGCAGGCCAGGCCGTGGCGCAGGGCCAATTGGGCGGTCAGGACGGTGCCGCCCACCGCGCGACAGGTGCGCTGCACCAGCTCGGGACTCCAGGGCAGGCCGATGCGCCGCTGCAGTTTGGCCTCCAGGGATCCCTCGCAGTAGGCCCGCACGTACTCTGGCGTGTGCACCGATTCGATCCAAGCCAGGGGGGGGAGTTCCGGCTGATGCACTTGCTGAGGGCGGATCACCCCTTCCCGCAGCAGCAGCTCGTGCAGGAGGCGGAATTTGGGCATGGGAAAGCGATGGCCCGGCGGCAGGGGGGCGCTGTAGTCGGGGTGGTAAACGACGGGCAAAGACATTCCAAGCAACCGGATCGACGGGGGTGAGCATAGCCTATTGGGGCCCCAATGCTTATGGTAGAGGTAGCCCACTCTGGCCGGATCCCTGCGGGGGCTCTGCGCTGTTCTCTCTACCGCCGCGATTCCCTATGTTTACTGCGTCGGATCCCTTTTTGGGTCGCCTCTTGGCCCAGCGCTATCGCCTGACCCATCTGCTGGGGCAAGGAGGCATGGGGCGGGTCTACTTGGCCCAGGATCTGCTTTTTGGCGGGGTGGAAGTGGCCGTTAAGCTGCTCTCCCAGCCGGCGATGGACGAGCAGGCCCGCCTGCGCTTTGAGCGGGAAGCCAAAGCCTGCGCCGCTTTGGGCCAGAAAAGCCTGCACATTGTCAAGGTAAGCGACTACGGCATCACTGCCGATGGGGTGCCTTTCTATGTGATGGAATACCTCAACGGCCAAACCCTCAAGGACATTCTGGCGACGAGATCTCTGCCGCTGGAGCGCTTTTTTCGGCTGGCCCGCCAAATTGGCCTGGGGCTCAAAGCAGCCCACGAAGGGATCCTCCTGGAAGGACAGCGGATCCAGGTGATCCACCGCGACCTCAAGCCGGCCAACGTGATCGTGCTGGCCGACGAAAGCTTGGGGGAGCTGGCGAAGCTGGTGGACTTTGGCATTGCCAAGCTGCTCAACACCCGCGAGTCGCTCAGCCTTACCCACGCCTACCTGGGGACGCTGGCCTACTCCTCCCCGGAGCAACTGGAAGGGTTGCCGCTGGATGCCCGCTCCGACATCTACAGCTTCGGGATCATGCTCTACCAGATGGTGTCCGGCCAGATGCCCCTCCAGCCTACCACCGAATCTTTCCCGGGCTGGTACCAGGCCCACCACAAGCAGCGTCCCCTGCCTTTGGAAGAGCTGGGACTGCCGTTGGCGCTGCCCGCCGGTTTGTCGGATCTGATCCTCAGTTGTTTGGCCAAAGATCCGGCCGCCCGTCCGCCCACGGTGGCCAATGTGTTGGCGGAGCTGGAGCGCATCCAAGCCAGAGCGCAGGGATCCCCCAGAGGAGCTTCCCAGGCTGTTGCCCTTCAATTTCCAGCGATCCCCTCTGGCCCGCTTTTTCCCTCGGCGCCCCCCCTGGCCACGGCCGGCACGCTGCGGCTTGCGCCCCCGACAATGGCCAGCGAGAACAGGGGATCCCTGCTCTGGGCCCGCCTGATCCCCTTCTTGGGGGGCAGTTTGCTGGGCTTGGCCTTGGTGAGTTGGGGGTTGGGACGGTTGCTGCAGCGCCCTGCGGCTCCGGTGCTCTCCGGCTCTCGCCCCTCGCCAGCTGCCACGGAGTTAGAGGATGAGCGCCCAGGAGCGGAGGCGCAGCCCGATACGGCCCCTGAAGTTCTCGTTCCGGATATCCTTGGCAGCAGTGCTGGGCAGGACGAGGGCGCAACCCGTCGGGATCCGGCACCGGAGCTAGAACCCTACAGCGGGCCGGTGTTGCGCGCCTTCCCTCTCCAGACTTCCCGCGAGGTGGTGCGGGCCGCCCTGGGA
>NZ_JANSHG010000224.1:0-2864 GCF_047461555.1 Synechococcus sp. WC101 | reverse complement strand
GTAGGGGATCCAGCGTCCAGTTACACCCAAGCCAGACCTATGGAACTGACTGTGCCGGATTTGCAAGCCCTCAGCCAATGGGATCGGCAGTTCTGCCGCTTTGCCGAGCAGCAACAGCTCCTCAAGCCCAAACAACTGGCCTTGGCCCTGAAGATCCAGCGGCAGCAGCACGGCCCCCTGGCCTTGATCCTCTGGCAGTTGGGGTTTGTGGGCCTGCAGCACTTGGCGCAGTTTTGGGAGAGAGTATCTGGCGACGCTGACCCGGAGCTGCTCCAAGACAAGGCCTTCGGCTGACAAAAAGGGTGACTGCTGCCGTCTGTTTTCCTGGCCGAGGAGCGAGACTGCAGTATGGCCTTTTCGGACTCCACCGTCACTCATCCTGAAAGTCCTGTAGCGGTGAGCTGCGGCTCCCTTCCTGCAGCGCCGCCCGCCCCCCAGCCACCATCGGGTGAATCTTCTGGTTAGCTGACCTGTTGTACTTGGCCGACTGCCGCTTGCGTAAGCAGAAGAGGGAAAGACAGCACTCTGCACCGCTCCTGCAAGAGGGTGGCTGGGCGCTCTTTCAGCGTGGTTGGCCTACCAACCCTGTCGCTGGAAAAAGCTGGAATCCACAGCCATAGGTTTTGCCCTGCAATCAAGTCGATTCTTCCGGCAACAGACCCTTGGGATCCTCCGGCGGCGGCAGATGGGCCAGATCCCCACGGGATTCGCTCCCCAAAACTCGCGCCTGGATTCTCTTGATCACGACATAGAGCACCGGCACCACCAGCAGGCTGAGCAGGGTCGAGACGAACATACCGCCGATAACAGCCGTGCCCAGAGACTGGCGGCTGGCAGCCCCGGCGCCACTGGCCACGGCCAGCGGGAAAATCCCCAGGATCGTGCTCAGGGCCGTCATGAGGATGGCGCGGAAACGGGTCTCCGCCGCCTGGATCGCGGCCTTGACCAGCGGGATCCCCTGGGCAACCAGTTGGTTGGCAAACTCCACGATCAAGATCGAGTTCTTGCTGGCCAGACCGATCAACATCACCAGCCCCACCTGGCAAAAGATGTCGTTGGCCAGGCCCCGCAGCAGTTGGGCCGAGAGCGCCCCCAGAACCGCCAGCGGCACCGCCAGCAGAATGATCAAGGGATCCACATAGCTCTCAAATTGGGCCGCCAGCACCAGGAAGACGAACACCGACCCCAAAGCGAAGATCAGCGGCGCCTGTCCCCCCGACTCGATCTCTTCCAAGGACAGGCCCGACCACTCGAAGCCAAACCCCTGCGGCAGCAAGCGGGCAGCCAGACTTTCCATAGCCCGAATGGCTTGCCCTGAGCTGAAGCCCGGCAGCGGGCTGCCCTGGATCTCCGCCGAGCGGAAGAGGTTGAAGTGGTTGATGATTGCAGGGCCGGTGGTCTCCTCCACCTGAACCAGGGTGCTCAAGGGCAAAAGCTGCCCCTGCCCACTGCGCACGTAGAACTGGCCGATACGTTCGGGGCTGCCCCGGAAAGCCTGATCCGCCTGCACATAGACCCGGTAGTTGCGGTTGAACAGGTCGAAATCGTTGACATAGGTGCCCCCCAACAGGGTCTGCAGCGTGCCGAAGACCTCGGCCAGCGGGATCCCCAGCACCTGGGCCATGTCCCGATCCACCTTGACCTGCAACCGGGGGGAGTTGGCGTTGAAGGTGGGCGGGTTAATCCGCACGCCCAGGGGGGGTTGGCCCGGCGGGGGCGGCGCGTTGCCCACGAAGAAAAGCGTGTTGGCCGTCTGCTGCAGCAGGTTGAAATCGTTCACCCCCCGATCCTGGAGCTGGAAGGTGAACCCGCCCGTAACCCCCAAATCGGGAATGGCTGGCGGCAAAATCGGGATCACCAACGAGCGGCTGATCCCGCCCAAAAAGGGCCCGAACAGCCGGTTGACAATCGCCTGCGCCGATTGTTCCGGTCGCCGCCGCTCGTCCCAGGGCTTGAGGGTGGCGAAGATTAACCCGTTCCCCGGCGAGGGCCCGGTAAAGCTGAACCCCCCCACGATCACCTGGTTTTCGATTTCCGGGATCCCGTCCAAAATGGCGCTGGCCTGCCGGATGACCCGGTCGGTGTAATTGAGAGAAACCCCCGGCGGCCCCTGGATGATGGTGATGAAAAAGCCCTGATCCTCATCCGGCACAAACCCGGTCGGCACGACCTGGAACAGCCAGTAGGTGAGGCCCAGACAGGCGACAAACCCCGCCACCACCAGCAGCCGCAGCTTCACCACCAGCTCCAGGAACCGACGATAGGCGGCGCGGATCCCTTCCACGGCCCGGTCAAACCAGCGCAACAGCCAAAACATCTGCTCCGAACGGGGGCGGATCAGCAGCGCCGACAACGCCGGAGCCAGGGTAATGGCATTGAAGGTAGACAGCGAAACCGATACGGCAATGGTGACGGCAAACTGCCGGTAGATGCGGCCACTGGTGCCGGGAAAGAACGCGATTGGCACAAACAGGCCCAACAGCACCAGCGTCGTGGCGATCACCGCCCCCAGGACCTCGTTCATCCCCGCCGAGGCCCCCTGCAGAGGCCGCATGCCGCGGTCGCGGATGTAGCGGGAGATGTTCTCCACCACCACGATGGTGTCGTCCACCACCAGGCCGGTGGCCAAGGTGAGGCCGAACATGGTCAGGGTGTTGATGGAAAAGCCGAACAGGCGCACAAACGCAAACGTCCCCAGCAGCGCCACCGGGATCGTGACAGTGGGGATGAGAGTGATGCGCCAATCCTGCAAAAAGATAAACAGCACCAGCACCACCAGGACAATAGCCTGCAGCAGGGTGAAGATCACCTCCTGCACCGACTCCGTAATAAACAGCGTGGCGTCGAAGGCGATCTCGTAGATC
>NZ_JANSHG010000223.1:0-2893 GCF_047461555.1 Synechococcus sp. WC101 | reverse complement strand
GGCCCAGGCAGAGCAAACCATTGAGAAGCAAGAAGGAGCGCCCCAGCCAAGCAGAGGATCCAAGCCATAGTACCCCCTCATAGAACAGGGATCCAGCTAGAAGCAGATGGGAGGCCATGCCGATGGAGAAGCCGACAACCGCCCAACGCCAGCGCCGATGTCCCAGGAGCAGCACCATCAACAGCCCTGGGATCAACACGCTGGCAAACAAGGGGTTCAAGGCATTGGTCTGGGCTAAGGCCGTGCCCAGCTCCGGCAGGGAGCTCCCCGCCAATTGGAAGGGCCAGCGAGGGGCACCCACAATGGCCAGGCCCTGCAGCGGGAAGAGGCCGGCGCTGCCCAGCAGGATCCCTCCCAGGAGGGGCGCCGTTGCCAGCATGGGCTTGGGAGCCAGCCACCAGCGGATCAGCACCAGGATGATGTAGCCGCCCACCACCATCAGCAGCTTGGGCACCAGGGCAATCGGGCCGCCGTCAAACCAGAAGCGAGGGTTGAGGTAGCCGTTGTTGTTCAGGTATTGCAGGAAGTCCTTCAGCCACAGCAGCAGGGGGTTCTCCTCTTGCTGACCGGTGGCCCTGGCCAGCGCCTTGGCAGCATCCAGACGACCGGCGCCGTAGAAGTTCTGCTTGTCGCCGGGCACCGGGGTGGCCGACATCTTCAGCACCTCTTCCACCTTGTCCGGATCTTTGATGCCCTGAGCCTGGATCAGCGCTGCTACGCCGGCCACGTGGGGAGTGGCCATGCTGGTGCCTTGGAAGTAGGCAAAGACCGGCTCGTTGGGGTTGCGTCGGTTGATGGTCTGCTGCAGAATGCCGTGCTCAGGATGCTCGGGAGTCTTGGCCCCGCCGGGAGCGGCGATATCTACCCCAACCCCATAGTTGGAGTAGGGGGCTTTGCTGCCATCGGGCCCGGTGGCCGAGACGGCGATGACATGCGGGTAGCGGGCCGGGTAGCTCACCTGGCTTGAGTTTTCGTTGCCGGCGGCGGCGATGATCGTCACCCCTTTGCTGTGGGCATAGGCTACGGCCTCCTCCATCAGTCGGGCCGAAGCGCGGCTACCCAGGCTGAGGTTGATGATCGTGGCGCCGTGGTCGGCAGCATAGCGGATCCCTTCCACCACGTCTGACAGGGATCCAAAACCATTGGCATCCAGCACCCGCACCGGCATGATCTTGGCCTTGAAGGCAACCCCGGCCACGCCTAGGGTGTTGTTGGTGGATTGGGCGATGGTGCCGGCCACATGAGTGCCATGGCCGTTGAGGTCGGTGGGATCCTCATCGTCGTCCACGAAGTCGTAGCCCTGCACAAATTGCGTTTGGGCCAGATCCGGCACCCGCGTCACCCCGGTGTCCACCACGGCTACCGTCACCCCTTCTCCCTGGGAAATGTCCCAGGCTTCCGGCATGCGGATGGCTCGCAGGTTCCATTGCTGGGGATAGAGGGGATCGTCGGGCACAAAAGCCGCCTGAAATTGGTAATTGGGGTGGGCATACTCGACCAGGGCTTCCCGCGAGAGCCGTTTGATGAGCCGCCGTGTGGCTCCTGGATGTTCCGCATCCACATCGAACAGGTAGATAGCCTCCTGGCGGGCAAAAGCGCTGTTGCTGCTGGGTCGCAGCGGCAAATTGTAGGCTTTGGCAAGAGCAGCGATCTCAGTGGGAGTGGCCGTGTTGACAAAGTTGACCACGATGCTGTCGTAGGGGGTGGATCCCTTGCCGCAGGCCGTCAGCAGCAGTGCCATCAGGCCAGCGCAGCAGAGACCCAACCAGCGTCTGAAGTTCATCATGCACGCCCTCGGGATCCAAAATTGTTGCCACCAGTATGCCCTCTGGATGGGCAATTGACCAGAAAATCAGCACGCTGCGTCACGAGCCTGTTCCTGTTGCCAACTTTTTCGGGGGCCACTCAGAAAACCCAGAAAAAGGGATCCCTCTGGCCAAACGATTTGTCCCGATGCATGATGGATCTGTAAGAACTTGAAATACTTCTTAACACCAGTTCTCAGTATCTCGTCATCACAGCCAAGAGAGGAACCAGCATGAGCATCGGATGGCAACGGATACTGCGCGTCGGGGCAAGCTTTTGCCTGGGGCTGTGGATTTGGCTAGGTGGGGGATCCCCGCTCTGGGCCCAGCCTGCTTTGCCAGTGGTGGAGATGGAGTTGCCGCAGCCGCCGGTGCCGGTTTTGGATTTGGCGGATCAGTTGACCAGCAATCAGGAAGCACAACTGGCCGAGCATCTGAACCGGTTGGAGGAAGAAACGGGCTGGAAGCTGCGGGTGCTGACCCAGTTTGACCAAACCCCAGGCCGCCAAGTGAAAGAGTACTGGGGCCTGAACGAGCGCAGCGTTTTGATGGTGGCCGATCCCAGGGGAGGCAACTTGCTGGCCTTTAACGTGGGAGACGCGGTGCGGGAGATCCTGCCGCGTACCTTTTGGATTGAGCTGCAATCTCGCTTCGGCAACCAGTTCTACGTGCGAGAGCACGGCACTCAGCGCGCCATTTTGGAAACCGTTGACGTTTTGGATCGCTGTTTTCACCAAGGGGGCTGCCGTGTGGTGCCCGGACTGCCGCAGGAGCAGTGGATCCTGACGCTGCTCACCTCTATCTTGGGCGGGATCGTCTTCGGGTTTGCCGGCAAACCCCGCCACGCGGAGGAGCTGTTTAACTGGCGTTGGGCTTTGCTTATCTCTCCCTTGTGGTTCATTTTGTTTGGGGCCTTCGGCATCGGCCCGGTGATCACCCGCACCCAGGATTGGCTCCCGCTGGTGCGCAACATCCTGGGCTTTCTCGCAGGAGCCTTGGTGATCTACTTAGCCCCCATTGCCCAACCGGCAGCGGAGCAGCAGTAGCCGTCCTGCCAAGTTGAGGCTAAGCTCCCTTCCCCTCTCCCT
>NZ_JANSHG010000222.1:0-2894 GCF_047461555.1 Synechococcus sp. WC101 | reverse complement strand
CCCCTTCCCCTGCTTGGGCAATCCCTAGCCGCCTTGAAAGACTGGGCAGTTGCCCAGGGGCAGCCGGCCTACCGCGGGCAACAACTGCACACCTGGCTCTACCACAAAGGGATCCGCTCCCTGCAGGAGGTGACGGTCTTTCCCAAGGCCTGGCGCGAGGCGCTGCAAGAGTATCCCGTGGGGCGCTCCCAGGTGGTGCAGCGGATAGAATCCCGCGATGGCACGGTCAAGTTTTTGCTGCAGTTGGCGGATGGGGAGTTGATCGAGACGGTGGGGATCCCGACCGCCAAACGGCTGACCGTCTGCGTCTCCTCCCAGGTGGGCTGCCCCATGGCCTGCGACTTCTGCGCCACCGGCAAGATGGGCTACCGGCGCAACCTCAAGCTGCACGAAATCCTGGATCAGGTGTTAACGGTGCAGGAAGACTTTGGCCGCCGCGTCAGCCACGTGGTTTTCATGGGCATGGGGGAGCCCCTGCTCAACCGCGACACCGTGGTGCAGGCCATCCGCAGCCTCAATCAGGATATTGGCATTGGCCAGCGGCACATCACCCTCTCGACGGTGGGCGTGCCTCGGCAGATCCCCTGGCTGGCCCAGCAAAAGCTGCAGATTACCTTGGCCGTCAGCCTGCATGCCCCCAACCAGGAGCTGCGGCAGCAGTTGATCCCTTCCGCAGCCCACTATCCCCTGGACGCCCTTATTCAAGATTGCCGCGACTACATGCTCTGCAGCGGGCGGCGGATTAGCTTTGAGTATACGCTGCTGGCCGGGATCAACGACCTGCCCATCCATGCCCGTCAGTTGGCCCACCTGCTGCGCCAGGCCAGCCAGTCGGGGGCACGCCTACACGTCAACCTGATCCCGTACAACCCCATCGCCGAGGCCGACTATCAGCGCCCTCACCCAGCGCGGGTGGCGGAGTTCGTCCGCCTGCTAGAGGAACACCACGTCCAGGCCAGCGTGCGCCAGACCCGTGGCCTAGATGGCAACGCTGCTTGCGGTCAGCTGCGGGGATCCTTTTTGCGCGCTTCCCCTGAGCCGGCCCCTGGCCGTTCCTAGGCGCTGCCGGCTCTAGAGAGGTCTTTTGCCGCCGCCGGAGCGGGATCTGGGCTTTGGGGGAGCCAAACGCGGAAATGGGTCCATCCTTCCAGGCTGCTGACGGAGATCCGGCCCCCCATGTGCTCCACCAGTTGCTTGACCAGGGACAGCCCCAGGCCGGTGCCGCCGTGCTTCCAGCGATCCGACTGCGGGATGCGGTAGAACTTCTCAAAAATGCGGGGCAGCTCCGCCTCTGGGATCTCGCTGCTGTTGCTGCAGACGAAGAGGATCCCTTCTCCTTCCTGGGCCACCCGCAGGTGGATGGATCCCTCGGGGGCGGTGTACTTGATGGCATTGTGCAGCAGCTCGCGCAAAATGCGGCCCAGAGCCGTGGGATCCGCCTCAAGGGGTGGGATCCCCTCTTCTAGGCGCAGTTGCAAGTTCTGCTTTTTGCCCTGGGCTAGAGGCTGGGCTGCCGCCACCAGATCCCGCAAATAGTGCGGCAGGAAGATCTCTTCCGGCTGGAGCAGATACTTCTCGGCTGCCAGTCGCTGCATGTCCAGCAGGTCGTTGATGAGATCAATTTGTCGGTTGCATTCTTTGAGAGCGATGGCAAAATAGTGCTGCTGTTTCTTAGGGTTATCGCAGGCTATTTGCAGCATCTGCAGGGCCATGCGCACATTGGCCATGGGGGTGCGTAGCTCGTGGGAGACGGTGCTCAAAAAATCGTCCTTGAGCAGGTTGAGCCGCTCCAATTCCTTCACCTGGGCCTGGGCCGCCTCATACAGACGGGCCTGCCGCAGGGCCAGAGCACACAAGTTGGCCACCTGGTAGGCCAGTTGCCTTTCGGCTTCCGAAAACTCCTGCTGTCGCTCCACCAGCAACACCCCCAGCCGCTCTTGCTTGTCCCAAAGGGAGCAGGCCAAAAGCTGCACCCAGTGCCCCCCTTTTTCCTTTTGACAACAGCAGTGGACTTCCCAGGGCTGCTCGAGAAAAGCATGGGAGTGCAGCAGGTGCACCAGCTCAGGGTCGTTGAGATAGACGGGATCCGCCTCCTCCGGAAACGAGCAAGCCGGGATCCAGCCTGACCCCCCGGCGCCGGTCAAGAGAATGTGGCAGCCGCTTAGGTGGAGGGCTTCGGCCAGGCTCTTGACCACCTCTTCCAGGATCTCCCCCTCGTTGAGGCTGGCCACCATCTGGCCGCTGAGGGAGCGCAGCACTGCCTCAAAGCGCAAAGCCTGCTCCAACTGGGCGGTGCGCAGCGCCACCTGGGCTTCTAGCTCGCGGTTAAGGGCTTCTAGCTGCTGTTGGGCCCGCTTTTTCTCGGTGATCTCCCGCCCCACCGACAGGATCTCCACCAGTTGGCCTTGGCTGTCGAAAATGCCCCGATCTACCCAGCTTACCCAGCGGGATTGTCCGTCTTCGCCAGGGTACTCCCGCTCGCTGCGGTGGAAGGGGTGCTCAGGCGTGAGGACGGCCAGCGCCTGCAGTACCGCCTCCCGTTCTTCTGGCGGCAGAGAATCCCTCCAGCGCCTGCCTATCGTTTCTTCTGCTGAGCGGCCAAAGAAGCGCAGGTAGGCCGGGTTGGCATAGGTTATGGAAGTATCGGGCCGAAAGCGGCAGATCAGCTCCGTCTGCTGCTCCACCACAGCGCAGTACTGCTGCTGCTGTTGCCAGAGGCGATCCAACAGCGCCTGTTGGCTGGCCGCCGCCTGTTGCCAAGCCTTGGCCAGGGTCTGCACCTCCCAGATGGGGCCGGGATCCATAGAGGCCAAGGCTGGGATCCCACTGTGCACAAATTGCTCGGCTATTTGGGTAAGGCGGCGCAGCGGGCGAGAGAGGGCTTTGTCCAGGAG
>NZ_JANSHG010000221.1:0-2957 GCF_047461555.1 Synechococcus sp. WC101 | reverse complement strand
GCCCTTGGCCAAATCACCGGCGAGGAGATCTCCGAAGCGGTGCTGGATCAGATCTTCAGCCGCTTCTGCATCGGCAAGTAAGCGCTTGCTAACTCATACTCATTCCGAGTTTGTGTTAGTATGGACTCAGTCGGGAATCAGCAGGCCCCAGAGCCGAGGCGGATCCCAGATAATGGAAACACAACTTAGGAGGTTGGCTATGGTTACCGCCGCAAAAACCCGTCTCTACTCCACCCAGATCGACTTGCCGGCGGAGGCCCGCGCGCAACTGGTGGAGCTGCTCAACCAGTCCTTGGCGGACACGCTGGATTTGAAAACTCAGGTGAAGCAGGCCCACTGGAACGTCAAAGGCATGAACTTCATCGCCCTGCACGAGATGTTCGACACCTTTGCCGGCACTCTGGAGAACTACGTGGACATGCTGGCGGAGCGGGTTACAGCTTTGGGGGGCATTGCCCGCGGCACGGCCCGCATCGTCGCCCAAACCTCAGCCTTGCCGGAGTACGACCTGACGGCTGAAGACGGCCGGGCTCACCTGCAGGCTTTGGCGGCCCGCTACGGCCAGTATGCCGCTTCGGTGCGCCGCAACATCGACCGCAGTACCGAACTGGGGGACGCCGATACCGCCGACCTGTTTACCGAGATCTCGCGCCAGATCGACAAAGATCTTTGGTTGATCGAGGCTCACCTGCAGGCGTAACGCTGGCAAGGCAAATCTGAAGAGGCAAGCGGGATAGGCAAAATGGGCGTCAACGCTCCCCTCCTGTACCTGGTGGCTTTGGCCGGTATCCTCAGCGTGGTGGGCTACTTCGTCCTGCGCGAGGTGCTGCGGATACGGGCCCAGGAAAGAGTCATCCGGCAGCTCCAGCCCCGCCTGAGCAAAGGCAAGGGATCCCCGCAGGAGCACTACGAGTTGGGCAGCGTCTATCTGCAAAAGCGCCTCTACGACCAGGCCATCGTCCAGCTTAAAAAAGCTCTAGAGGTGGCTGGGGAGAACATTCCCCCCGTCTGCAACGCCCTCGGCTTTGCCTACTTCAGCCAGGGGCAATACGACTTGGCCATCCGCTACTACAAAGACGCGGTGGCAGCGGATCCCGGCTATGTAACCGCTTGGAACAATCTGGCCCATGCCTACGAGAAGAAAAATCTCTACGGCCCTGGCCTCGAGGCCTACGAGACGGTGCTGCAACTGGATCCGAAGAATGCCATTGCCAAGCGCCGCGCCGAGTCCCTGCGCAAACGTTTGCGGCCCAGCCCCCGCGGCTGACCGTGTTTTATCTGGGTAGATGTCTGCGCAGATATGTATAAATACTTATGGCAGCTCGCCTATCGATTGGCGGTAGCTGCTCAATCCCGACTATTGGAGTTGCTTCTTTTCCCCTCACAAGAAAGGTGAAATCTTGAGAGGGAATGGAGGATTCGGTATCGTATTGCCTGGGCTGGTATTATGTCTTAAAAAACGAGAGGCCATTTCATGGATGCACAATCGGTGGCACCTGTGGTTCTGGTAATCCTGGATGGCTGGGGTTATCGCGAAGCCCCTGAGGGCAATGCGGTGCTGGCCGCCCGAACCCCTGTCGTGGACAGCCTATGGGCTACCTACCCCCATACCCTGCTGCAAGCTTCGGGGCGAGCCGTGGGCCTGCCGTCAGGGCAAATGGGCAACTCAGAAGTGGGCCACCTGACCCTGGGGGCGGGGCGGGTGGTGCCGCAGGAGTTGGTGCGTATCAGCGACGCCATCGAGACGGGATCCCTTTTTCACGAGCCCCTCTTGGTGGAGGTTTGTCATCGGCTCAAGGAGCAGGGGGGCCGTTTTCATTTCATTGGCCTCTGCTCTGAGGGGGGGGTTCACTCCCACATCGACCATCTCTACGGCTTGCTGAAGCTGGCAGCCCAGGCGGGGATCCCTGCCTATGTCCACGCCATCGCCGATGGCCGCGATACCTTGCCCCGCGATGGAGCCAGGGTTCTGGCCGCTCTGGAAAAAGAGCTGCAATGGCTGGGCAGCGGCGTC
Organism: Synechococcus sp. WC101; assembly: GCF_047461555.1. NCBI lineage: Bacteria > Bacillati > Cyanobacteriota > Cyanophyceae > Synechococcales > Synechococcaceae > Synechococcus > Synechococcus sp. WC101. The sequence goes on along the minus strand of NZ_JANSHG010000221.1, from coordinate 943 downwards.
ATCGCCACCCTGAGCGGCCGCTACTACGCCATGGATCGGGATCGCCGTTGGGAGCGCACCCAGAAGGCCTACGAGATCTTGACGGAAGACGGCCCTGGCTGTGGCCGCAGCGCCGCCGAGGTGATGGAAGACTTTTACGCCCAGGATATTACCGACGAGTTTATTCCCCCCACTCGCTTGGCTCCGGGGGCGGTGCAGTCGGGAGATGCGGTCATCTTCTTCAATTTCCGCCCGGATCGCGCCCGCCAGCTTACCCAAGCTTTTGTCTGTCCCGACTTTTCCGGTTTTCAGCGCCGTCTGATTCCGGATCTCACCTTCATCACCATGACCCAGTACGATCCGACCTTGCCGGTGCAGGTGCTTTTTAAGCCGCAGAACCTGGATCACCTGCTGGGCAAAGTGGTGAGCGAGGCCGGCCTCAAGCAATTGCGCATTGCCGAGACGGAAAAGTACGCCCACGTCACCTACTTTTTTAACGGCGGCATTGAGCAGCCCTTTCCCGGCGAAGATCGCATCTTGGTGCAAAGCCCGCTGGTGGCCACCTACGACCAAATGCCGGAGATGTCAGCGGTGGAGGTGACCGACAAAGCCATCGAAGCTATCGCCCGCCGCGAATACAGCCTGGTGGTGCTCAACTACGCCAACCCCGACATGGTGGGCCACACCGGCAACTTCAAGGCCACGGTGCGGGCGCTGGAGACGGTGGATCGCTGCCTGGGCCGTCTGCTGGCGGCGGTGGTGGACGTGGGGGGAACCACCTTAATCGTGGCGGATCACGGCAATGCGGAGCTGATGTGGGACGAGCAGGGCAACCCTTGGACGGCCCACACCACCAACCCCGTGCCCTGCATCCTGGTGGAGGGGGAAAGGCGCAAGATCCCTGGTCGCGGTGGCGATGTCAAGCTGCGCTCTGGCGGCACCCTGGCCGATGTCGGCCCCACCC
>NZ_JANSHG010000220.1:0-2967 GCF_047461555.1 Synechococcus sp. WC101 | reverse complement strand
TGGCTGAGGGCTTGCAAATCCGGCACAGTCAGTTCCATAGGTCTGGCTTGGGTGTAACTGGACGCTGGATCCCCTACTGTGGATCTCTTCTTTAGGGTACGCGTCTCCCTCAGCTCTCCCAAGGCGGCTCAGGGCAGAGGGCACTGAGCTTTGCCGCAGAGCTGACTTACAAGCGCTGTTGGGATAGCCCCTAGCTCCAGGGATCGTCATCGAAGGGGCTGTCCGACCAGTAGCCGCCCGACTGGGGTGGAGGAGGCTGTTGGGATGGTGGGTAGCCGATGGGAGTAGAGGGCGGCGGCGTGGGGATGGGAGTTGGCTTTTCCATATCCTCAAGCCGCGGCAGGTCGGCGGGTTTGGGCTCAACACCGAGGCTCCTCAGCTTGGCCTGAGCTTCCTGTATCTGGGCGTTCAGCTCTTCCAAGTACGCCCGGTAGTGGTTGGCGGCTTCTAGGTATTGCTTGGCTTTGCGCTCGTTATCTTTGATGACGGCCTCTAGCTCTTTGTTGCGAACGGTGTAATCGGCCTCTTGGTTGGTGAGGTTTTCGATGGCCTGGTTGAGCACAGCCCGCCGGCGCTCCAGTTGGGCCACGATCTCCGACAGTTGCCGTTCGCGCTCGCTGAGGCTGCGCTCGCGGTTTTGCGTTTGCTCCAGTTGAAAGGCGGCCTGGCTCAGTTGTTCACGTAGGTACATCACTTGGGGTTCAGTCTCGTTGCGCTCCTGCTGCAACTCGAAGACCCGCGCTTCTAAGTTGTCTTTTTCCTGCTGCAGCACTTCCCGCTCGTTCAAAAGACGGGTGTAGAGCTGGTTGAGGAAGTCCACCTCCATCACCACCTGGCTGAGCTGGGTGGCGTATTCCCCAACCAATGCCAACTCCCGCGCGAGGTTTTGGGTTTCGCTGGTGGCTTGCTCGGTGAAAAACTGGGGAAGCTGGGTGGTTTCTCTGAGGCGTTGGGTGAACTGTTTAAAGCGGAAGGAAAAGTTGCTCGCCATTGCCGGTGCGGTAGCCTCGAAGATCAGGAGAACGCCGATGGTCAGACAACAGTCTGGATTCCATCCACTCTAGCATCGAGCTGCAGTTTCTTTGGGGTAGAAATCCGTCCCAGCAACCTGTCTAAGTGAAGTCAGGGGTCGTTTCCGGTGTGGCAGCCTCCCGTCCTTCGGATTCGGCATCTGAGCCGGCAGCTTCGGCTACTTCTACTTTACAGTCGAGTCTCTGATTTCCATCTTTTTGTGCCTGCGATGGGACTGCGGCAATCCGGCGCAGCAGCCGTTGCAACAGCGGGGTGTGGCGATCGCCAACAACGGAGAAGCGGCTCTCGATCTCCTCAGCAGGGATGGGATCCAGTTGGGCCAGCTCCGGCTCGCTGAGGAGAAGTACCCGTATTGCAGCAAGGGGGATCTGCAAGAACAGGTTGGCCCCCCAAAACCCGAAGGCGGCTATGGCCAGGCCGGCCAGACGGGTGCCGTTGCCAGGGGTGAGGGGGGCAAAGAGGGGGGCGAAGTCGTAGAGGCGCTCAAAGACTTCCAGCAGCAGGAGTGCCGCCAATAGCGTCAAGATCTTGTGTTCGGGGCTGAGGAAGGCAGCCAAGATGCGGCGTTGGTCGGGGGTGAGTTCCTCGGGAGGAACGGCGGCCACCCACAGGCTGAAGACATCGAAGGGCTTGCGCCACTGCATGGCAAAGACTGGACCAATGCCCGCCACGGCCACTGCGGCCTGCTCTACTCCCACCGACAGGAGAGGATCCCCGGTGGCCAACCCAATGACGGTTAGCCCAATCCACAAGGGGAAGAGGAGGATCCCGGCGGCATGGATCCAAAGGAAAGGTTCCTGCCAATGGCTGCGCATGGGGAAGTTCTAGAGGAAAGCGGAGCGGAGCTAGCGGCGGGACTTGTCCACCACTTCCAATTCCGAAAGGCGGAAGGTAACCAATTTATCCCAGTTGCCCCCCTCGAAGAGGACAGCGGCATGGTCGTCGGTAACCCGCTGTACTTGTCCTTCAAAGAGGTAGTAGGTATCGTTGGGATTGATGACCCGCACGGCCACGCCAGGGTAGATGGGGGGAAGTTCCTGAAGAAGGGAGGGAGTTGCAGTCATGGCGGCTGTTTACGATTCCTCGCGGGTGGCTAAGCCCTATCCTATCATTATGAAGGAAGGCCCTTCTTCTGCCGAACCTTTCTCTGGCAAAGCCAACCCCAAACGATGCCTGCTGACCCAGCGTCTTCCCCCTCCCAGACTTGGCATGTGCTGGTGATCGATGACGAGCAGGGACGGCGGGCTGTGGCCCTCAGTGCCGCCACCTATTCCATCGGCAGGGATCCCAGCAACGCCATTGTCGTCCATTCGGCGGCGGTTTCTCGGCAGCACGCGCTGCTCTTGCGGCTGCCGCAAAAGGGCGGTGGCTACACCTACCGGCTGTTGGACGGCAATATCGAAGGCAAGCGCAGCACCAATGGCATCTCAGTAAACGGGCAGAAATGTCTGAGCTGGGATCTCAAGGATGGGGATCAGATCCAGTTGGGGGATCAGGTGCGGATGCAGTATTGCATTCGCCAGTTGTCGAACGAAGAGTTTCAGCGGTATCTCCAGTCTGTCAGCTTTCGCAGCCTAAAGGCGGAGGTGGTGGATCGGCGCTCCACAACGATGCAGCGGTTTGACCCGCCCTCGATGCGGGTGATTTTGCCCCAACAGGAGAGGGCGGAGAAGGTTGAAGACGTGGGATCCCGCCGTCGCAACCCGCTGTGGCTGCTGTTCCAGACGCTCTGGGGACGTTTGGGGAGAAAGTCGAGGTGATTCAACTCTCAGGAATGCCCACCTGCTCTGAGTCTGAGCGAGCTGATGGGGTTTCGACGCGGTCTTGCTCTGATGCTTCTGCCTGCAGATCCAGGAGAGAAGGAGGAGAGTCTACTTCCCCGATCAATACTCCCCGCAGCCAGAGGGGGGCGATAAAGGTGGTGGCGATCACCAT
>NZ_JANSHG010000219.1:0-2981 GCF_047461555.1 Synechococcus sp. WC101 | reverse complement strand
TTTCTAGGGATCCCCCCGAAGGGGGAACTGCAGCCCATTGTAGCCCACGCCGGTGGGTACTTTATGAAGTTTCCAATTTCTAGGGATCCCCCCGAAGGGGGAACAGAGAGCGAACCAAGTTTTGCAGCACTTGGCCAGTCGGCTAGTTTCCAATTTCTAGGGATCCCCCCGAAGGGGGAACTGGATTAGCTGCTACTCAAGGTCAATGGCCAGGCAGAGTTTCCAATTTCTAGGGATCCCCCCGAAGGGGGAACCGGAAGTAACTCTGCACAGCGCAGCCAACCGAAGATAGGCACGTTTCCAATTTCTAGGGATCCCCCCGAAGGGGGAACTTGATAAACTGGGTTTGTTACAAAGACTAGCTTAGGTGCTTGTTTCCAATTTCTAGGGATCCCCCCGAAGGGGGAACGGTCATAACCACCAGCTGGTGCAGGTGCTGTAGTTACAGTTTCCAATTTCTAGGGATCCCCCCGAAGGGGGAACGATCTGTGATGGCTTGATCTTGGTCGAGAGATTGCCCAGTTTGTTTCCAATTTCTAGGGATCCCCCCGAAGGGGGAACTTTATGGACCTTACAGGAGCCTTGGATTGGCTTGACGTTTCCAATTTCTAGGGATCCCCCCGAAGGGGGAACTAGATTAGTTGGACCTGACGCAGAGCTGCGTCAATCGTGTTTCCAATTTCTAGGGATCCCCCCGAAGGGGGAACACGTACCCCCAAGGCGGGGGAGTCTGGTTAATTGAAGACCGGGTTTCCAATTTCTAGGGATCCCCCCGAAGGGGGAACTCTACCCCTACTAAACCCAAGCAGGGCAAGGAATGCAAGGCCTATTTGCGAGGGGGTCGGTCGAAGGTGGCAAAAAAGGGCCCCGAAGAGGGGGGGTGAGAGGCCTGAAAGCCTTGTGGCGCAAGGCATCGAGCGGGTCAACGAAAGAATCAGCCTTTGCGGGTTTTGGCGAGGCGCTCGCAGAGGCGTTGATACCATTTTTGTGTTGCCTCGCAAACATAGCTAGCCTGAGGATTCACGCAAGGGTTTGCGGGCTGCCCAGGCAACTGGGGCGGAGCGAGTGGCGGGGCAGACAGGCCGACAACTGTTCTAGAGAGGGTACTGCATCAGCCAAAAGCCGGCGAAGGACTGGGCCCGGAAATCGCTCTGGATGGCAAGGAAATGGATCCCTTGGGCTTGGCGTTGTCGCTGGGCAAAGCCTTCTGCCTCCGCCCGCAGCTTTTCATCTTTTAATTGCGCAAACAGATAGCAATCGTTGAGGCCAGCCTCGAACAGCAGCCGTCCCTCGGCAACATGCAAATAAGCAGGCTCCATACCGCTCAGCCAAGCTGCTATGGGCAAAGCCCGCCGCGAGGCAATCACCAAGCCGGGAATGATCGTGTCCGGCGCCCAGGCCTCCCAGTTCACCGGGAACAGCTCGCCGAATTCCATTGGCCAGGTCTCGGCTTCCCGCAGATCCCTGGCCCGCAGCGTCACGAACGCCCAGCGCTCCCCCTGCAACTTATCCGGCAGGGGGATGGGATCCGGCGGCTCCGGCTCTACAGGGGGCTCAGGGCTGTAGGTGAACTGGGTTTCTTGGGGGTAAACCTGCTCTGCCCGCTCTCGCATCCAGGCCTTGAGGGCATAGACCCGACGGCTGGGCAGCATGGGGATCCCGGCGGCGTTGCAGGCCCGCTGCAAGATGGAGCTCATGCGGGCTCGGAAGACGCGAATGGCTGCAGGCGGCTGGGGGGCTGCCTCCAGATAGCCGCGCAACTGTTGGGCTACCCAGGTGCTATTGACCTCTTGGTTGCTGCAATACTTGGCCTGGCGCAACTGGCCGCTGGCATCGCAGACCAGCAGCTCCCAAACCCGCCGCCCCTGCCCATCCCGCAGTGGGACGGCGTTGAAATCCATCTGCCAAATGGGGCCGCGCCCAGGGCTAGAGTGTAGGGGTTGAGTGGCCAAGGTGTTCCTCCCGTTTGCTACGCACTGCTGGGAGAGCGATCCGGAAGCTGTTGGCCTGAGGGATGGAAAGCAGTATCCCCGACCAAAGCCCATTCCCGCTCTCCAAAAATGGCGGCAGGGTAGCGGTAGTACTTAAACTCCAGCAGGTTGTAGAAGGGATCCTGCAAAAAGAAGGTGCCGTGCTCCAGGGGGGTGCCGACAAAGCGCCAGCGTGGCTCCTGATAGAAAAGCAATCCCCGCGTGCGGGCCCGCTCGGCCAGCGCCTGCCAATCTGCCTGGGCAGGGAAGATCAGGCCAAAGTGGCGGGGGTAGATGCCCCGCTGGGGCGTCAGCTTTTCCTGGGTGAGGTGGGCCACCAGTTGATGGCCATACAGGTTCAAGATGACGGCGGCAGGGGTTTCTCGACCGACCTCGCAGCCCAAGCCCTCGCCGTAGTAGGCCTTGGCCAAGGCAAGATCGGCAACCGGAAAGGCCAGATGAAAGCAGATGGGTTCCATGGGCTCTCCTTCAAATCGGGATCCCCGCTCTTTATCAAGGTAGGCGATTTTAGAACGGCTGCTGCCAGGTGGAATGCCGACTGTACGCCTTTGCGCAGGAAGCCCAACCGCTCGGATGCTATAACACTAGCTAGCGTGTAATCTGCTTGCGCCAGCAGTGCGGAGCACTCTCGCGTCAGCGAGACGGAGTTCTTTGGCCGAGTCTGCAGCAAGAGAACTCGGTGTGTTGAGAGGTTTGTAAGAAGGGGCAAGCTTGGTCATGACCAGCATCTGGGTTGAACAGCGCCGCCGCGAGGAAGAGGCGCGCGACTTTTTTTGGATGGTGGCGCTGTCCTTGCTGCTGCACGTGCTGGCGCTGCTGGCCTTGCTCTACTGGAGTCGATTTTGGCCACTTCGCCAGCAAGAACAAGAGGCCATTGAGTTTATCCTGCTAGAGCCAGAAGATCTCAAGCCGCCGGAAGAAGCAGAGCTGGTTTCGGAAGTGGATTCCCGCGATGGGGGCGAGCGGGCGGAAGCCCCCCCTTCTCAGGGC
>NZ_JANSHG010000218.1:0-3049 GCF_047461555.1 Synechococcus sp. WC101 | reverse complement strand
GAAGAGTCCCAGGCGCAGCAGGGATCCGACCCCCCGAAGGTGGTGACCACCATCCTGCCGATGACGCAATTTACCCGCGCCGTGGCGGGGGATCGGGCAGAAGTCACGCCACTCCTTCCCCCTCAGATGGGGCCCCACGACTTTCAGGCTCGACCTGAGGAGGTTCGTTTGCTGGCTCAGGCGGATGTGCTGGTGATCAACGGGTTGGGCATGGAAACGTTTTTGGAAGGGTTGATCGCCAGCGCTGGGAACCCCCAATTGCAAATCGTTGACAGCAGCGAAGGGATCCCAACTTTGCGGGCTGAGGAGCCAGAGCAGGGGCACTCCCACGGTCACGGCCATGGACACTCTCATGGACACAGTCACGGCCATTCTCACGGGCATGGCCATGGCCACCCTCATGGGCACAGCCACGGTGGGTTTAACCCCCACATCTGGCTGGATCCGCGGCGGGCCATCCGGCAAGTGGAAAACATCCGCGACGGCCTTATGGCTGCGGATCCCGAGGGGGCAGAGATTTACCGCACCAACGCGGCTGCCTTTATCGAGAAGCTCAAGGCTTTGGATGAGGAGATCGAGCAGCGCTTGGCTCCCTTTGCCGGCAGAAAGTTTGTAGCTTTCCACAACTTTGCCCCCTACTTTGCCGAGCGCTACAACCTCAAGGCTGAGTTTTTGGTGGAGATCCCTGAAGCCAGCCCCTCCCCCGAAGATGTGCGGCGGGTGATGGAGACGGTGCGGGCATCCGGCCTGAAGACGATCCTGGTGGAACCGCAGCTGGGGAGTAACAACCCCTTTGAGGTTTTGGCCAGAGACCTAGGGATCCAAGTTCGCGTTTTCGATCCCATCGAAACGGCTGGCCCAGAGGGTCTGGAGCCGGAGTACTACCTAACCGTCATGCGGCAAAACGTGGAGAACCTGGTCTCCGCCTTTGAGAAGGAAAAGGCCTGGGTTCCCCTGCAGTTGCCCGTGGTGGGCCAAGCTGCCCTCGAACACCTGCTGGCGAGGGGGCGATGACCTCCCACTTGGGCGAAGTTGTCCTTTGGGTGGAGGGGCTGACGGTCTATCGGGGATCCCAGTTGGCCGTGCAGAATGTGTCGTTTGCGCTGGAGGCGGGATCCCATACGGCCATTGTCGGCCCCAATGGCGCTGGCAAGAGCACGTTGGTGCAGGCCATCTTGGGGATCCTGCCCCGCCAGTGCGGCTCGGTTTGGATCCTGGGAGAGCGGCTGCGCCTGTCGGGGTATTTGCCCCAGGCGGTGCGGCAGCAGCTTGCCTATGTGCCGCAGCGGTTGCAATTCAACCCCGCCATTCCCGTGACGGTGGCGGAGTTTGTCGCCCTGGGCTGGGGATCCCTTGGACCTCGCTGGCCCTGGCAGCAGCAAGCTGCTCGGCAGGAAGCCGTCCAGAAAGCCCTGCAACGGGCCGAGGCTCTACACCTGGCCTCTAAACTCCTGGGTCAACTAAGCGGCGGCGAGCTGAAGCGGGTGCTGTTGGCCTATTGCCTAGTCTGGCCGCGGCGGCTGCTGGTGCTGGACGAGGCCCCCGCCGGCTTGGATAGTCCCAGCGAAGGGGAGTTCTATCGGATGTTGGAAGAGCTGCGCCGATCCCTGGGCTGGACCATCCTACAAGTCTCCCACGACCTGGAAATGGTGTCCCACCATTGCGACCGCGTGTTATGTCTCAACCGCTCCCTGATCTGCCAGGGATCCCCCGAGGTGGCCTTGGCCCCAGAGATGCTGAGCTGCGTCTACAGCCCCGAGTTTGCCCGCTACATCCACCATCACTGAGGAGGGGAAATGCCGGAGACCTGGGCGCGGGTGGTGGAATTGCTGCAGTTGCCCTTCATGCAGCGGGCCCTCCTAGGCGGGGTCCTCACAGGGGTGACGGGGGGACTGCTGGGCAGTTTTGTCATCTTTCGGCAGTTGGCGTTTTTTAGCGATGCCCTGGGGCATTCGGCGCTCTTGGGTATTGTCGTGGGAGTAGCCCTGGGGCTGAATCCCACGGCGGTGCTGATGGGGTTTGGGGTGGTGTTTGCCCTGGGCGTGACCTTTATCCTGGAACGCACCCAGCTTTCGGCAGATGCGGTGCTGAACATCATCTACTCTTCCTCCCTGGCCCTAGCCATCCTCGGCTTGAGCTTGATCCCTGGCTACCGCGGCAACCTCAACCAACTGCTCTTCGGGGACATCCTGGGCATCAGCCCGCCGGCCCTCTGGATGAGCGGCCTGCTCCTGCTGCTGGCCCTGGGGTACATTGGGCTGACTTTGACTGCCCAGATGTTGCTGACCCTGGATGAGTCGTTGGCGCGGGCGCGGGGGGTGGAAGTGGGCTGGCAGCGGCTGGCCTTTGTGGTTTTGCTGGCCCTGGTGGTGGCCCTGTCGATCCGCTCGGTGGGGGTGCTGCTGGTAAGCGCCTTTGTGGTCATCCCCGCCTCGACGGCGCGGCTTTTGGGATCCCGCTTTACAACCTATGTGTTGCTGGCCATGGGTTTCGGGGGCTTGAGCGCGGTGCTGGGGATCCTCCTCTCGGCCGCCTTCAACCTGCCCTCCGGCCCCAGCATCGTGGCCACCCAGTTGCTGTTTTTTCTCCTGGCTATGGCGGCCAAGGGGGCGTCGCAACTGCTGCGGCTTTAGCCAGGTGCGGGGATCTCCTCACGAACCTGGCCAAACAGGCGGCGGTAGCTCTCTGGAAAGACCTGGCCCATCAGGGTGGGCTGCTCGTAGACCCGCTTGAGGGTGTTGAGATCCCGTTTGGTGATGGTGGGCACCCGCAGCAGGCGGCGATTGCCAGTAGCCTCGGCGTGGTGGCCGCCGTACATCAGATCCCGCGGGTTGGGACTATGGCCCCACAGCCCTAGCCCATGGCCAATCTCGTGCCGAGCCACTGCCGTAACTTCTGCCAGCCCCTGGCCTTCGACGATAACAATGCGCACCCGCTGCTGCAGCGAACCATCGGCGGCGAAGAAAAACTCTGGGCGGGCTGCCCCCGCTATTCCCTCGCCAATGGGAGGAACGCGGTAGATGCTCATCCCGTAGGAGGCCTCTTCCTC
>NZ_JANSHG010000217.1:0-3056 GCF_047461555.1 Synechococcus sp. WC101 | reverse complement strand
CCCCCGAAAAAGAAAGGCCGTTCAAGATGAAATGAGGGGTGCCGCCGATGCCCAGTTGAGAGGCCAGATCCATATCTCGCTGAATGGCGCGCTCCGCCGCCCGGCTGCGCCGATCCCGATTGAATTTCTCCACATTTAGGCCCAACTTCTCGGCGGTAGCTACATAAAATTCATCCCCAAGCTGGGATTGGTTGGCAAACAGCTCGTCGTGGAACTCCCAGAACTTGCCCTGACGGTGGGCAGCCCAGGCCGCGCGAGCCGCCGCCATCGCCTCCGGGTGGATGCTGGTCAAGGGCAGGTGCTTGTACACCAAGGTCACCTCATTCCCGTGCTCGGCCATGAACTGTTTGAGGGTGTCGTGGGCGCGGGCGCAGAAGGGACATTGAAAATCGGAAAACTCCACCAACACCAACCGCAAAGCGTCGGATCCCAGTTGAGGAGAGTCTCCGATGACGGCACGCGGGTTCTCCCGCAACTGCCGGCCAAATTCTTCCGCCAACTTCTGCTGTTGTTGCTGCTGCTCTTGGTACTGCCGCTGCTGGTACTCCTGCACCGCCTCCAGGATCACCTGGGGGTGCTTGCGAATGATCTGCAGCACCTGCTCCTCCAAATCGGCTGGAGCTGCGAGGGCAACTTGGACAACGCTGCTCATCCCCAGCCAAACCAGCAGCGCGCCGAGGAACCCAGCTTTGGCCAAGCACTGTCCCCACGCGCGAAAAACCCTTGCCAGACTATCCATCCCAAAACCCCCTCTCGAGTATGCCCAGAGCTGTACAGCTCAACCAGGCTAACGCCAGATGGCGGCGATGTCCACCACGCTTTTGGGGGGATCAGGAGTTGGTCGCTTGGAGAAGCTGCTCCTTAATCCGCTGCAACTGACTGGCCCAACGGGGATCCGGCTCAAAGGCCCCTTCAGTCTCGGCAACGACATTGCCTCCACTCCCTTTGTTGCCCCGCTGGCGTTGCTTTTTGCTGGGAGCGGACTTTTCCCCAGACTCTTTGGAGCCTTTGGAAGAACCTCGGGGCTCAGGATCCCCGGGCGCCCTAGAATCCTTGCCAGCATCTTTGGCAGACTCCTTAGCTGGGGAGCTGGAGGCTGCTGCCCTGGCTTCGGCGTCTTCCCGTTTCTCCCGCCGCTGGGCAATCTCGATGCGCAGGTTGACATCGCCAAAGCTGTGGCCGTTGAACTTTTCGATGTACTGCTGCGCCTGCTCTTCGGTGCTCACGGTTACAAACCCGAAGCCGCGACATTTGCCTGTCCGCCGATCCCGAATCACCTTGGTGGAAATGACCTCACCTGCAGAGCTAAAGAGCTTCTCCAATGCCTGACGATCCACCTCTTCCGGCAGATTTCCGACATACAGACGAACGGGCATGATGCAGCGAAGCTCCTATCGAAATAACAAAAGGCAGCCAAAAAGCAAGGTGCTAGGTCAAAGGCGCTCAAGCCGACAGCAAATTTCAAAACCCAGTAGCCTTCGGTGGTCTATTGTTGCACCACAGCGGGGCACAAAGCACAACCTTTGCAAATCACAAGGCTATCTTCTAATTTACCTTAACTTGGAGCCACCCAGACGAGCAGAACGGTTTCCGTCATGGATTGCTTTGTACAGTCGGCCGCTGCAGCAGGCCCTGATCCCTAAGACAAACCGGTGGTGTTCAGGCGATCTCGATGTTGAAAAGGTCGGGCCTGGGGGCCTGTATAGTCGGCTACAAGATGGCCTCGCCCTCGCAGTTGGTAGCGGTAGGTCACCAAGCCCTCCAAACCCACCGGGCCGCGCGGCGGCAGCTTTTGGGTGCTGATGCCCACTTCTGCCCCCAAGCCGTAGCGAAAGCCATCGGCAAAGCGGGTGGAGGCATTGTGAAAGACCCCTGCTGCGTCCACTTCGTCGAGGAAGCGCTGGGCAGCGGCGGCATCTTCGGTCACGATGGCCTCGGTATGGCGGGATCCGTACCGCTCGATGTGGGCAATGGCTTCGTCGAGAGAATCCACCATTTTGATGGCCAGAATCAGGTCGGCGTACTCCGTGCGCCAGTCGGCCTCGCTGGCCGGGATCAGATCGGGCACCAGTTGGCGGCAGCGGGGATCCCCGCGCAACTCCACCCCCTTCTCGCGCAGCGCCTGCACGGCCAGGGGCAAAAACCGGGGGGCGATCTCTGCGTGCACCAGCAGGGTTTCGATGGCGTTGCAGGCGGCGGGGTACTGGGTTTTGCTGTCCAGGGTTAGCCTCACCGCCATGTCCACATCGGCAGCCCGATCTACGTACAAGTGGCAGAGGCCATCGGCATGGCCCAGCACCGGGATGCGGGTATTTTCCATGATGTAGCGGACAAAGCTGCTGGAGCCGCGGGGGATGATGAGATCCACCAGCCCTTCCAGTTGCAGCAGGGCCTTGACCTCGGCACGGCTGGTGAGCAACTGCAAAGATCCCTGGGGAAACTCGGGGATCTGCTGCAGCCCCGCCTGGATGGCCGCCATCAATGCCTGGCAGGAGCAGAGCGCCTCCGAGCCACCCTTGAGCAGGACGCTGTTGCCGGTTTTCACCGCCAGGGCGGCAATTTGCACCAGAGCATCGGGCCGCGACTCGAAGATCACCCCCAGCACTCCCAGAGGGTAGGTGCGCCGCTCCAGCACCAGCCCCTCATCCAGTTCCCGGATCAGCAAGGCCTGCCCCACCGGATCCGGCAGCCGCAGCACCTGCCGCACCCCGGCCACCGCGTCGGCCAATTTCTGGGCGTCCAACTTCAAGCGGGCGTAGGCCGAGGCGGACAGCTCACCGGCCTTGACCTGCTCCGCTGCCTGCTCCAAATCCGCCTGGTTGGCTGCCAAGATGGCCTCTTGGTGTTCCAGCAAAGCGGTGGCCATGGCCTCTAGGGCGGCATTTTTAATGGCAGTGGGCAAGGTAGCCGTGCGTCGAGCGGCAGCGCGAGCCAACTGCACCTGGGCCAGCAGGGGCGAGTCAGCAGCAGCTTCCGGCAGGCTGGGAGAGTCGGTTACAAGAGACATGGACTCCAGAAGAAAAAGCGCCTTTGCAAATGTGATCGCGAGAGCACCT
>NZ_JANSHG010000216.1:0-3070 GCF_047461555.1 Synechococcus sp. WC101 | reverse complement strand
GTACATACTGACCTACCTTCGTGAAAAACCTAGCCGGCAGCTAAGCAAGACAAACCAAGCAGAGCCTTGGCATTATGTCCTTGCTTGCGCTAGCGGGACAGGGCTGTGAGAGCTGTCTAGAGGCGGCTTGACAACGCCTTTACGAGTCCAGCAACGGACTGGGTAAGAATTCTCCAGCTTTCTTTAGTTGGTGGGAGTGTCGAAAGCTCTCATCCTCGATAATGGGCTGTGGCCGCTACCTTCCCAAAAGGCAGCACCGTGACGGATGAGCCTATTCCGCTGCTGGACTTGACCTTGCAATACCGCGCTCTGGCTGAAACCCTTCTGCCCGAGGTGGAGGCGTTGCTGGCCTCAGGCCAGTACATCGGGGGAGAGGCGGTGCGGCGTTTTGAGGAGCTATTCTCCCGGTTTCTTGGCGGCGGGGACCTGGAGGCTGTTGGCTGCAATTCCGGCACCGATGCTTTGGTGCTGGCCTTGCGCGCCCTTGGGATCCAAGCAGGTGACGAGGTGATCACCACTGCCTTTAGCTTTTTTGCCTCCGCCGAGGCTATCGACTTGGTGGGGGCACGGCCGGTGTTTGTGGATGTGGATCCCTGCACTTTTAACCTGGATCCCCAGCTTCTGGAAAAGAGCATTTCCCCCCGCACCAAGGCGGTGATCCCGGTGCATCTGTTCGGCCAGGCGGCCAACATGACCGAGATTCTGGCCATCGCGCGGCGACATGGGTTGGCCGTGATAGAAGATTGCGCCCAGGCGGTGGGGGCCTGTTGGGGGGGCAGGCCGGTGGGAACCTGGGGAGATATCGGCTGCTTCAGCTTTTTTCCCACCAAAAACTTGGGGGCAGCAGGGGATGGTGGGGCGGTGGTGACCCGGGATCCACAATTGGCCCGCAAGGTTCGCATTCTTAAAGAACACGGCCAGACTCGCCAATACCAGCATGAGCACATCGGCCTCAACAGCCGCCTCGACGCGCTGCAAGCCGTGATCCTGTCGGTTAAGTTGACCCACCTGCGGGAGTGGAACTGGCGGCGGCAGGGGATTGCCGAGTCCTATCACCGCCTGTTGCAGGGGATCCCTGGGCTGATCCTGCCCCAGGTGGCGGTGGGGGGCAACTCGGTGTGGCACCAGTACACGGTGCGGGTGCCTGGTTCCGACTCGACGGACTCGCGGCGGCGCGACCGGTTGCAAAAGCAGTTGCAGGAGCGGGGCATTGCCAGCCGCGTTTACTACCCCATCCCGCTGCATCTGCAGCCGGTGTACCGCAAAAAGTTGGGGTACAAACCTGGGGATCTGCCCAATGCTGAGCTCTGTGCTGCTCAAGTGTTGTCCTTGCCCTGTTTTCCTGAGTTGACTCTCCAACAACAGGAGCGGGTGGCTGCGGCCATTGCCCAAATCCTCACCGAACAAACCTGCTCCTAGTGCCTGATCCCTTTACGCTGCAAGATACGGGTATTCTTGCGCGGAGGGTTGGGGAGCAAGAATTAGCGGTACAGGGCTGCAGAGGAGGCAGGCAAATGTTATTGAAACTTAGCCAAACGGCACTTCAACTCCTGCAATCGTTGCAGTGGCCGCGGAAGTTGGGGATCCGCCCTCCCCAGTTGTCCTCAAGGCAGCGGGTTCGTTTTCTGCGCCGCTTCCGCTTTACCCGCATCGGGGGGCGGTTTGTTGGGATCACCCTCCTGGTAAGCATTGCCGCCTTCAACACCGGCAACAATCCCCTTTACTTGGTGCTGGGGATGCTGCTCAGCCTCATTCTCCTCAGCGGCATGCTCTCCGAGCTTACCCTCAAAGATCTGGAGGTGAGCCGGCAGTTGCCCAGCCGCATTTTTGCCGGCCAGCCGGTCTTGGTGGGGCTGACGCTGGTCAACCGCAAACGGCGCCTGCCCAGTTTTTCCCTACAGGTCAGCGAGCGCATTGAGGGGCTCAGGCGGGCCGATTGGCCTTCCAGCTACGTTTTGCGCTTGGATCCCGGCGCCAAGCTAGATACCTTCTATCAGCACACTTTTTCACGGCGAGGGGCGTGGCGGCTGCAGGGCTTTGAAATTGCCACCAGCTTTCCCTTTGAACTCTTCCGCAAGGCAGTGGAAATTGAGGATGCGCAGACGGTGATCGTGTTTCCTCGGCCTGCCCCTGTGCAGGGTTTGCTGCTGCCGGATCAGTTCAGCGGCGGCAGCCGGTTGCGCCCTCAGCCGGGCCAGGAGGGGGACTATCTCAGCTTGCGGCCTTATCGTCCCCAAGATGATGTGCGCTCGGTGCACTGGAAGATCTCGGCCAAACGGGATCAACTGGTCGTGCGCGAGCTGGAGCGTCCCCGTTCCCAGGCCATTGTCCTCTGTTTTGAAAACCGCTGGCAGCCGCGGGGAGAAGGCCCTGAAGCGCATCGCAACAAGCTGGAGCGGGCCGTAGAGCGCTGTGCCGGGATCCTCACCTATCTCATCCGGGAAGGCCACCCGGTGGCGTTGGCCACCTTGCAGGAGCGGACTCCTTTCGGAACGGATTTGGCCCATCTAGATTGCCTATTGGCCCTCTTGGCTCAACTGACGTTTGTCGGGGATCCGCAACTCAATTCTCAACTGAAAAGAGAGCCTGATCCCTCTGTCGGGTTTAACCTCACCCCCCAAGATCGCTGTGTGCTGCTGGCCCATCCCGGCCAGGATGGAAAATCTGCCCCGGCCCATCTCATCCACACGGGATCCCTGCTGCAATTTATCCCAATTGAGTGAACCTCAGACTCATTTTGATAGCGGAATCCGTCGGGGAGCGTTTGGAAAGCTTGAGTCGCGGATCTCTTTAAAGCTTTAGGTTGAACTGCTGGAAAAGTGTCTGAGTAGGTAAAGTCTGAGGCTCATGGGAGAGGATTCCAGGGGAGTCAAACTCCGCTACTCTAGCTCCCCAACTTTAGGATCCCTTTATCCCCCTTCCGGGCGGTGGTTGGTGGTGGGGATGTAGATGCGGCTGCCGGCCCACTGCAGTTTTTCTCGCAGGGTGCGGAAGTAGGAGAGGTCCTTTTCTAGGATCAGCAGCTTGGCCGGCAGGTGAGCCCGTTGAATTTGTACCCACTGGCCGGGGT
>NZ_JANSHG010000215.1:0-3103 GCF_047461555.1 Synechococcus sp. WC101 | reverse complement strand
TTTTCTCGCCGGCGCAGTAGCGATAGCAGTCGCAGCCCAGGTAGGGACACAACCCCAGGCGCAGATAGTTGAGGGTTTCGCTGCTGCGGGAAGCGCTGATGTAGCCCACCAGGGGGATGCGAGCTGCCCGCAACTGCTCCAGAGTTGCCAGGATGGGATCCAGCCAGGGACGCTGGGCTGGCTTGGGCAGCGGCTCCAGCCCCCAGGGGATGAGGGATCCATCCAGCAGCGCTAGCACGGGGCGACTCCTAGGCAGCGGCAGGGCCAATTGGGCCAGCTCCTCCAGCTCTGCCTGAGCCCGCCGCAAAGCCAGCACCGCTTCGGCATCCAACGCAATCTCCCCCCCCTCCCCGCGATCTTCTTCCCCAAGGCCTACGGCCTGCCTACGCGATCGGCTGGGTCGGTGGCGAAGAGGGTGGAGGGCTGTTCCTGGAAGAGAGTTGGATCGCTCAGGTTGAGCAAAGGGCTCCTGCCCGTAGATCAGCAGGGGCTGGCTGTCCAGCAGCGGCCACTCTTGCGTGCCGTAGTGGAGAGCCACCCGCCCGATGTTGATGAGCGAGCAGTAGGCAATCTCGTGGTGGCTGGGCAGGATCTGGGAGCCGTCGGTGGCCACCACCGTGTGCGGCCCCTGCAAGGGCTCGACTTTGGGCAGGGATCCCCAGGTTTCCGGCGGCTCGGCGGGGCTGGCGCAGGTAAAGGCGAGATGGGAGCTCCACTCTGCCCAGCGCGACTGCCAGGTTTGGGGCTCTCGCTGCAGGCGGGCAAACTCCTGCAAGGCCAGGCGCAGACGCTCTTGGTTGGCCTTCGACTCCTGCTGCAGGTGGCGGGCAAAGGCGGGAATCTGCCCGCTCAGCTTAACCAGATCCAGCATAGGCGGCTGGCTCAGCCCTGCCGGCGGCCAGGGGCTCCACTTCGGAGGGATCCCTCTTGCCCTCGCTCGCGGGGTATGTGGTGGCAGCGGTAGCTGCGCCCAGCTCCTCTAGCGGAAACTCCCCGTAGACTTCGCTGCTGTTGTTGGGGCTCTCTTGCAGGCGAACCCGATGCAGTTGCACCCCCAGCTCGCGCAGGGGCAAAGTCAGCAGCCGCTGGACGTAGAGGGCGATGTTTTCGGCGGTGGGCACCACCTGGGCAAAGTAGGGGACGTCTTTGTTCAAGAAAGTGTGATCCAGGGGCTTCACCACCTGCTCCTCAATCACCCGCTGCAGAGCTGCCAAATCCACAATCATCCCTGTGCGCGGGTCGATGGATCCCTTGACGGTAATCTCCAGGCCGTAGTTGTGGCCGTGGCCGTGGGGGCGAGCGCAGAGGCCGTAGATGGCAGTGTTCTCTTCCAGGCTGAGGTGATCGAGGGCCAAGCGGTGGGCGGCGCTAAAGTGGGTGGCAACGGTCAAATAGGCTTGCATGGCTTCTCCTCGGTATTCGGCCCAAAGCTGGGGATCTTCGTAGAGGCGCACACTGCTGAGCGGCAGCGCGTCGGCTAGGCGCTGCCAGATGGTGTAGGCAATGAACTCGGTGGTGGGCAGGGTTTGGGCAAACTCTGGCCAGACTTGGTTGAGGTAGGCGAAGTTCAGTTCTTGAATCACCCGCTCCCGAATTACCTGCTTGACCTGGGAGAGGTTGAGCACCATGCCGTACTCATCCACCTCCCCCGTCAAGCCCACCTCCAGCCCGTAGTTGTGGCCGTGGCCGGGAAAGCGGGCGTGGGAGCCGAAGCGGGCCAGGTTCTCAGCTTCGGAGAGCTCCGGCAGCCAGTAGCGGTGGCTGGCGGCAAAGTGGGCGCGGCGGTAGATGGTACAGGTTCTGGACATGAGGGCTATGAGAGAAAGGGATCCCTCCTTCAGCATAAACTCCAAACCAGCACTGCCCCTGCGGCGAGGGATCCCTGCGCCTGGCTCGGCGCGCCTTCCTCCTGAAGCCCTTGGGGATGGATGGCCAAAATCTCGCCCTAGGGGGCCAAGAGTGTGTCAACCTGGTAAAGGTAAGAAAGTCTTTGGGCCCGAGGGAGCGGCTGTGGTCTATCGGGTTGGGCTATTGGGGCTGGGTACGGTCGGCACGGGCGTGGTCGAGATTCTACAGCACCCTCCTCACCTCCTCTTGCAGGCAGTTGAGATTGCGGCGGTGGGGGTGCGCTCCCTGGACAAGCCGCGGCAGGTGGCGATCCCGCCCGAGCGCCTGACCACGAACCTAGAGGGGATTGTGTCGGATCCCGAAATTGACGCGGTGATTGAGCTCATGGGCGGCTTGGAGCCGGCCCGCAGCCTGATCCTAAAGGCCATCGACCACGGCAAGCCGGTGATCACAGCCAACAAGGCGGTCATTGCCCGCTATGGCGAGGAGATTTTCCAGGCTGCCGCCCAGGCCAGGGTGGCGGTGTTGCTGGAGGCAGCAGTGGGGGGTGGGATCCCCATCATCCAGGCTTTGCAACAGTCGCTGCGGGCTAGCCACATCCAGGCGGTCTGGGGCATCGTCAACGGCACCACCAATTTCATCCTCAGCCAGATGACCCAGGAGGGCAGCTCCTTTGCCGAAGCGCTGGCCCAGGCCCAGGCCCGCGGCTACGCCGAGGCGGATCCCAGCGCCGATGTGGAAGGATGGGATGCGGCGGACAAGATCGCCATTCTGGCCAGCCTGGCTTTTGGGGTGTCGGTACCGCGACAGGCCATCCCCTGCGAAGGGATCGGCAGCATCAGCTCCACCGACATCCGCTACGCCCGCGAGTGGGGCTATACTTTTAAGCTTTTGGCCATCGCCCAAAGGGCCGAGGGGCAGGGAGGTGAACCAACCCTGGATATTCGCGTCCACCCCGCCCTGCTGCCGGTTACCCACCCGCTGGCCAACATCCACGGGGTGGACAACGCCGTCTGGGTGCAAGGGGATCCCTTGGGGCAAGTGGTGCTCTCAGGGCCAGGGGCGGGCCGGGGGCCAACCGCCAGCGCGGTGGTCGGGGATCTGCTTATCCTACTTGCCCACCTGCAGACGGGGGCTCAGTTGCCCAATCCCCTGTGGGGCTTTGCCGCCTCCCCTCCTGTTGCCTCCTTGCTGCCGCTGGCAGAGGCGCAGTCGGAGTTTTACGTGCGAGTGCTGGCCCAGGATCGGCCGGGGG
>NZ_JANSHG010000214.1:0-3118 GCF_047461555.1 Synechococcus sp. WC101 | reverse complement strand
GGTGTAGCGCTCATCCCGATCCAAGAGTGTCAGATCCTGGACGAGGGGCAAAAGCGGCTCAAAGCGGGGATCCGGCCCCAGTGGCCCCTTGAGGAGGATCACGGGTCGCTGCGGCTGTAACTCCTTCAGGGCCAGGCTGAGGTGGCGGGCCAGCTCATCCGAGTAAACCGGCTCATCCGGCAACAGGCCAATGCCCTCCGGCTGGCGGGCCGGCTGCCCCGGCGGCAGGCGAATATCTTGGCTGGATACAAAACCGGCCCGCACCTCCACCTGGGTGCTGGTGGGCGGAAACCCCGGCACCTCCACATCCACCAGGTACAGCCCCGCCGGCAGTTCCGGCAGGACATAGGTGCCGTCGGCGGCGATGCGAACCGTCTGCTGGGGTTGGGTAGAGGTGGCGGCCAGGCGCAAAACCCCCGTCTGGACGGGTTGGCCGGCAATGTCCAGCACCCGCCCCGTCACCACCCCGCGGTTGCCTGAAGAGGGGATCTGGGCCTCGGTCTCGCGCTCGCCAACTTGAGCCTCAATATCCACCAGACGCCGCAAAGCCGGGATCCCTGCCGCCACCACCCACAGATCCCGATCGCCCAGCCTCACCAAACCCGTTGGCTGCCCCTCCAGCCGCAGCGAGGCGGCCAATCGCCCCGCCTCCAGATCCACGATTTGCAGGCGGTCGCTGTTGCGGGAGGTCACGTAGGCCCAGCGGCCATCGGGAGAAAGGGCCAGCCGCGTCGGTCGCCAATCCAAGCCAATCCGCTGCAGAGCCTCGCCGCTGCGATCCAGATCCAGCACCGTCAGATCTTGGCTGCCCGAGTTGAGCACCACCAGGCGCTGCCGTTGCGCATCTAGGACCATGGCTTCCGGCGTGTTGCCGCCGCGCCAGCGGGCCAGCAGCTCTCCATTGTCGGGGTTGACCACCAGCAGGCTGAGGGGATCCTCCCCAGCCAGGCCGACAAACAGGGATCCCCGCTCTGGGGCATAGGCCAAAGCCAAAGGTGGCCCCGGCAGCGGCAAGTTGCGGGCCTGCGGCGGCTCCGATCCATGCCGTTGGCGGTTCGGAGCGGGAATCACCGCCAAGCTTTGGGCGGCGGGCAGGGAGGCGAAAACCCGCCCCCTGGCCGCATCCACAGCCATGTCCAGAACCCCCGCCGGCAGCCCGTAGGCCTGCAGCAGCTCTCCGGTGAGCAGATCGAGGGCCACCACCCCAGGAGCATGGGGGCCGGCGGCATAGACCACCTGCCGTGCCGCATCCACCCGCACCACGCCGGGGGCAAACCCCACCGCCACCTGCCACAAGGGATCCCCGCTCGCCCCATCCAGCAGCGCCACTGCCTGCGCTTCCAACAGTCCCACCGCCAGCCAGCCCCGCTCCGGCACCGCATCGAGGCAATCGGCAGAGCTGGGCAAGGGCAACAGCCAATCCCCCTCTGTCCTCAGTTCATTCCCGTCCGCCGAGAGGTTCCCCCCAGAAGCGGGAGAGCCTGTTTCCGGCGAAGGGATCCCTTGCCCCAACACGGGGGATCCCAAGCCCAGCACGCCGCTCATCAGCACAACCAGCCATTGCCAGCGCATCGCCTTCTTCGCTCCTCAACCGCGCCTGCTCTGCTTCTGCGCCCAACCAGCATAGCCAACCTGCTCGCCCTTCCCTATTGGATTCACGTCAGAAAACCCAAACAATTTTTGACAGTCTGCCGCGGCGACCTTAGAATGGATATTCGCTGGTTTCGTCAGGATAAACCATGAAGGTGCGGCCCTCCGTCCGTCGAATCTGCGAAAAGTGCCGAGTCATCCGCCGCCATGGCCGGGTGATGGTGATTTGCCCTGCCAACCCCAAGCACAAGCAGCGGCAGGGGTAGAGGGGCGGATGGAGGAGTGCGCCCGACGGTGGGGAACAGATCCAAACAGCCCTGCTGCCGCCGCGGAAGATCAAGCAACCCCTCTCTTGGCGAGAGGAGACTCTGGGTTCCTCACCTCAACAGCGACGTCTTCCGGCCAAAGCTCCACGCCGCCAACCTCGGCCTGGCCTATGGAGCAAGTTTATCTAAGTTTGTTTGAAAGGTACCACCGACCATGGCACGGATTGCGGGAGTTGACATCCCACGCGACAAGCGAGTCGAGATCGCCCTCACCTACATCTACGGCATTGGGCTGACCCGCTCCCGCCAAATTTTGGCGAAGACCGGCATCAACCCCGATACCCGCACCCGCGACCTTACCGACGCCGAGGTGGCCGCCTTGAGGGCAGTGGTAGAAGGCGAGTACCAGGTGGAGGGAGATCTGCGCCGGCAGGAGGCGATGAACATTAAGCGGCTGATCGACATCGGCACCTATCGGGGCCGCCGCCATCGTCTGAACCTGCCTGTGCGTGGCCAGCGCACCCGCACCAACGCCCGCACCCGCAAGGGGGTCAGGAAGACGGTGGCCGGCAAGAAGAAAGCTCCCGCCAAGAAGTAGTGGCGCGGCTGGGGCGGCGGGCAGAGTTTCCCACCCTCTCCAAACTGCAAAACGGGATGTAAACAGTTGTTCAAAGGACGCACAGGTCATGGCTCGGCAGCAACGGCGCGGACGCAAGGTCAAGAAGAATGTCCCCAACGGTGTGGCCTACATTCAGTCCACCTTCAACAACACCATCGTCACCATCACGGATCCCAATGGCGACGTGGTGTCTTGGGCCTCCGCAGGTTCTACGGGGTTCAAGGGCGCCAAGAAAGGCACCCCCTTTGCAGCCCAAATGGCGGCAGAGAGCGCAGCGCGTCAGGCCATGGAGAACGGCATGCGCCAGATTGAGGTAATGGTGAGTGGCCCTGGCGCCGGTCGGGAAACCGCCATTCGCGCTCTGCAGGCCACTGGTCTAGAAATCACCCTGATTCGAGATATCACTCCCATTCCCCACAACGGCTGCCGTCCCCCCAAGCGGCGGCGCGTCTAAAGGGATCCCCAGGGCGGGCCAAGCGCTGGCGACAGGCTTGCCCTCCTGCAGGATGTGAGGCATGGCCTCCAGTCTTCTAAGTTCTCCAAACAGATGTTGAGCCAGACGGACGGGGCTACTCTATGATGCAGACCAGCCGAACCCTCCACAATCTGGGCAGCAAAGCCGCTTCTAGTGCTGCTCCCTACC
>NZ_JANSHG010000213.1:0-3118 GCF_047461555.1 Synechococcus sp. WC101 | reverse complement strand
AACCCCTTCGTCTCACCGCCTATCCTCCATCCCGCCAAGCTGCGCTGTGGCGGGAGTACCCCGGAGGTTCTGATGGAAGCCACCTAGGAGGCCCCGCACCACTAGCGCCAATGCAGCTTTCTTTCCAAGAGCAGTTTCCCTGCTCGCGCCAGCGGGACGGAGCCCTCAGAGCCCCTAGCTTCAGCCGCGGGGTAGTTTACCGCAATCCCCAAAAGAATGGCTTGACCCTGCCATTAGAAAGGGGCTCTCTCTAATTCCAGTCGGAGCGAAAGGATTTGAACCTTCGACCCCCACTACCCCAAAGTGGTGCGCTACCAAGCTGCGCTACGCCCCGACGCACCTAAGCCAGAGAAAATCTCTGGAGGTGCTTTACCAGCTTAGCTTCTAGAACCGGATCCCGGCAAGTGCAAGGCCTTGGTTACCGGATCCTGTAGAACACATGCTAGCATAGCTGAGCTGTCAAAATACCACACGCCCGAACTACCGGGTGTCCTCAACGGGGATCCGTTCGGGCGGAGGCTAACCCGTAGGAGATAACCAACTCATGAGCGTAGTCAGTTTGCCTCAACTGCTGGAGGCAGGGGTACACTTCGGCCACAAGGCCAGCCGCTGGAACCCCAAGATGCGGCCCTACATTTTCGCCGAGCGCAACGGCATTCACATCATCGACCTGGTGCAGACGGCCCGTTACCTCAACGAAGCCTATGAATACGTGCGGGAGGGGGCCGAAAAGGGGTGGCGTTTCCTGTTTGTCGGCACCAAACGGCAAGCCGCCGGGATCATCGCCCATGAGGCCACTCGCTGTGGCAGCTACTACGTCAACCAGCGCTGGCTGGGGGGCATGCTCACCAACTGGGCCACCATCAAAACCCGCATCGACCGCCTCAAGGAAATCGAGGAGATGCAGAGCAGCGGCCTGCTGGATCGCCTGCCTAAGCAAGAAGCGGCCCGCCTAAAACGGGAATTGGCCAAGTTGGAGAAGTACTTGGGCGGCATCAAAACTATGCGCAAGCTCCCCGACGCGGTAATCATCGTCGATCAGCGGCGGGAGGCCAACGCCGTTCAGGAATGTATCAAGCTCAAGATTCCGATCATCTCGCTGCTGGATACCAACTGCGATCCTGACCTGAGCGATGTCTTCATCCCCTCTAACGACGACGCCATCCGAGCGATTAAGCTGATTGTAGGCAAGCTGGCCGATGCCATCTACGAAGGGCGACATGGGCAGCTCGACACAGTCGAAGAGGATGAGTACGACTACGAGGGGGCCATGGACATGGATCTAGAGGATGACATTCTGGAAGATGTGGAGGATGAAGAGGAGGGGGATCCCGAGCAGGGAGAGTAACCCTTGGGCCGAGGGTGGGGATCCTGGGTGGTTCGAGTTGCTCCCTGTCCATCCTTTCTCCAGAAGCCTGTATCCTTAAAATCCAGATTCATCCTTTGTTCTGCTCCTGCCTATCCTCTGCATCCGGTCACATCCTTTCTGCCTCTTTGTACGATGTGAGATTTGAGGAACCCTCATGAGTATTGATGCCAAATTGGTCAAAGAGCTGCGCGAAAAGACGGGCGCAGGCATGATGGACTGTAAAAAAGCCCTGGAAGAGTCCGGTGGCGATATGGAGAAAGCCATCACCTGGCTGCGGCAGAAAGGGTTGGCAGGGGCAGCCAAAAAGGCCAGTCGCGTGGCGGCTGAGGGGGTTGTCGATAGCTACATCCACTTCGGCAACCGGATCGGTGTGTTGGTGGAGGTGAACTGCGAGACGGATTTTGTGGCCCGCAACGAAGACTTTAAGAAGCTGGTGCAAGATATTGCCAAGCAGATTGCCGCCTGCCAAAGCGTGGAGTACGTCAGCATTGACCAGATCCCTCCCGAAGTGGTGGAGCGGGAAAGGGCCATCGAGATGGGCAAAGAGGATCTGGCCAGCAAGCCTGAAAACGTGCGGGAAAAGATCGTGCAGGGCCGCATCGAGAAGCGCCTGAAAGAGCTGTCCTTGATGGATCAGCCCTTTATTAAAGATTCCTCGATTACCGTAGAGGAATTGGTGAAGCAGCACATTGCCAAGCTAGGGGAAAACATCCGGGTGCGGCGGTTTGCCCGCTTCGTCTTGGGAGAAGGGATCGAGAAACAAGAAGCGGATTTTGCCGCTGAGGTGGCCGCTCAGGCCGGTCTCAAGCCAGCACAGCCAGCGCAAGTGGCAGAAGTTGCAGCCGCTCCTCCCGCAGAACCTGTGGCTGACCAACCTGCTGCCGAACCTCCAGCAGAGTCCGTTGCCCCAGAACCCGTCGTCGCAGAATCTGCTGACGCAGAGCCAGCGCCTGCTGCTGAGGGCAAGCCCTCCAAAAAGGGCTCCACCAAGAAGAAGAAATAAGCCCATTCCACGCTGCGGATGGATCCCTGAATTCACCCCGATTGGTGGAAGCAGCCTACTCGGTGGGCCTCTCCACCCTGAGGGGGGCTGGCTAGGTGGTGACTTCCTCACGGGAAGCGTCCTGGGAGGGTATTTGGGGCTTTCCTCCCTTTTTGCCTTGGCACGGCAAAGTGTGAACTGAAGAACAGCTCTTTTGATTGCTGGCCATGAGCTACCTTTTGCGCAATGTGCTGATTCCCACCGCCACCGGCTACGAGACTACAAATGTCCGCATTGAAGGGGAGCGGATCGCTGCCATCGGCAAAGAGCTGGCGGCAGTGGGCCCAGATGGCGTAGAGCTCGATGCCCACAACAAGCTTTTGTTGCCCGGCTTTGTCAACGCTCACACCCACTCTTCGGAGCTGTGGCAAAGAGGGATCATCCCGCCCTACCCGCTGGAGCTGTGGCTGGCACAACTGCACGAGTACGCGCTCCCGGATCCAGAAAAGATTTATCTCAGCGCCCTGGCGACAGCGGTGGAAACCTTGCTCAGTGGCGGCACGACCGTAGTGGATCACCTAATCCTCATCCCTGGCCAGGAGCTGGCCACCCTCGAGGCGGCGGTGCGGGCCTACCGAGAAGTCGGGATCCGCGCTTTCATCGGCCCCCTGCTCCAGGATCAAGCCCTCTCTCAGGGGTTGCCCAGCGGCTCCTTTTCGGATCGGGAGCTGGAAACCTATCCTCTCTCCACAGCGGAGGTGTTGGCC
>NZ_JANSHG010000212.1:0-3178 GCF_047461555.1 Synechococcus sp. WC101 | reverse complement strand
AGCTGTCGGTGGCCTACAAGATCCCGGGGCTCCTCGGCAAAATCTTGGACGGCCTGTTTGTGGGCAAAGTGGTGGAGAGCACGATTCAAGCGGACTTGGAGCGCTTCAAAGCCTATGCTTTGGAGCAGGCAGGGCGGGCCGCCGACAATGCCTCCGCTGGCTAGCCTCGATCTTGCTGCCGTTTTCTGCTGCCCAGTGAACCGTTGCCAATCTTCGTTGCCCAAGGTCTGCTTCATGTCCGATCCCTCCCTCGAGCCTGTCATCACCTTTTCTCATCAACCGGTGGACAACCGCAACATTCGCTTCTCCCTGGAGCGGCAAGATCTGGATCTGGATCAGCTCCTGGTGTTGTTGAACCGCAACGCCTTTTGGGCCCAAAATCGCCGGCGGGAAGAGATGGAGCGGGCCATCGCCCACAGCCACCCGGTGGTCAGCGCCTGGGACGGGGAGCGCCTGATTGGCTTTGGCCGCGCCACCTCCGATGGGGTTTACCGGGCCGTCCTCTGGGACATCGTGGTCGATCACGAGTATCGACGGCAGGGCATCGGGCGCAAGCTGGTGGAAACCCTGATCAGCCATCCCCACCTGCAGTCGGTGGAGCGCATCTACCTGTTTACCACCCATCAGCGCGGCTTTTACGAGCGCATTGGCTTTGTGGAAAACCCCAGCACCACGCTGGTTTTGCACGGGCGTCCGCTGGATTTTTTGATCCCGGCTGCCGAACAGGAGCAGGTCTGACCAACAGGGATCCCTGGGGCAAGGGGAGGCGTAGGTCAGTGTATCTTGAACAACAGTGGGTTGGCTCCGCCTTGGGAAGAGGACGCGCTAGCCTGAAGCAAAAAGGGTGAGAGGGTGTACCTATGGCCAATCGCCTCGCCACGTGTTCCAGCCTTTACCTGCGCAAGCACGCCGAGAATCCGGTGGATTGGTGGCCTTGGATCCCGGAGGCCCTGGAGAAAGCCCGGGCCGAGGACAAGCCGATTTTTCTGTCCATCGGCTACTCCAGTTGTCACTGGTGCACCGTCATGGAGGGAGAAGCCTTCTCCGACCCGGAGATCGCCGCCTTCCTCAATGCCCATTTTTTGCCCATCAAGGTGGATCGCGAGGAGCGGCCTGATCTAGACAGCATCTACATGCAGGCGCTGCAGCTCATGAGCGGGCAGGGGGGGTGGCCCCTCAATGTCTTCCTCACGCCCGACGACCTGGTGCCGTTCTACGCGGGCACCTATTTTCCGGTGGAGCCTCGCTTTGGCCGGCCGGGGTTTCTGACCGTACTGCAGCGCATCCTGCAGTTTTACCGCCAGGAAAAAGACAAAATCGAGGACATGAAGGGCCAAATCTTGGCGGCCCTGACCACCCTCAGCGACCTGGTGCCGGAAGACCATATTCCCCCTGACCTGTTGCGCTCCGGGATCCCCAAAATCCAACCCTTGCTGGCCAACGCCGGGGCAGTGCAGCAGTTTCCCATGATGCCCTACGCCCAGTTGGTGTTGCGCTCGGCCCGCTTCGACCCGCCAGAAGGGATCCCCGGCTCGCCGACGGCGCTAGAACGGGCCAAGGAGCGAGGGATGGCCTTGGTGTTAGGAGGGATCTTCGACCATGTGGCCGGCGGGTTTCACCGCTACACCGTGGATCCCACCTGGACGGTGCCCCACTTTGAAAAAATGCTCTACGACAACGGCCAGATCTTGGAGTTTCTCTCCGAGCTGTGGGCCCACGGGATCCAGGATGCGGCCATCGAGCGGGCGGTGCGCCTGACGGTGGAATGGGTGGCGCGGGAGATGACCGCCCCTGCCGGGTATTTCTACGCGGCCCAGGATGCCGACAGTTTTGCCCGAGCAGAGGATGCGGAGCCCGAGGAGGGCGAGTTCTACGTCTGGCGCTGGCAGGAGCTGCAGGATCTGCTGGATGCAGAAACCTTCCGCGCCCTGCAGCAGGCTTTCTTCCTCTCGCCGGGGGGCAATTTCCCCGATCGGCCCGGCTGTATCGTCCTACAGCGCAGGCAAGGAGGGGAGCTGCCGCCGGAAGTGGAAACGGCTTTGACGACCCATTTGTTTCGAGCTCGCTACGGCTCCACCGAGCGGAGAACCCCCTTCCCGCCCGCAGTAGATGCCCAATCGGCCCGCCGGCAATCTTGGCCAGGACGCATTCCGCCGGTCACCGACACCAAGATGATCGTCTCCTGGAACGGCCTGATGATCTCCGGCCTGGCGCGGGCCTACCAGGTGTTTGGCGAGGAGGACTATCTGCGGTTGGCCCTGCGGGCCGCCCAATTCATCCTCAGCCAGCAGCGCCACCCCCAGACGGGATCCCTGCTGCGGTTGAACTACGATGGCACAGCCCAGGTACCTGCCCAATCGGAAGATTACGCTCTGCTGATCAAGGCCCTGTTGGATTTGCACCAGGCCTGCCTGCCGCGGACAGGCGATCCCAGCTCCCAGTACTGGCTGGAGGCCGCCATTCGGCTGCAGCAGGAGATGGACACGCGACTGTGGGATGAAGCCAGGGGGGGATACTTTGTCAGCGACGCCCAGAGCACCCCGGAGCTGCTGGTGCGGGAGAAGGAGTTTCAGGACAACGCCACCCCCGCAGCCAATGGGGTGGCTGTTGCTAACCTGGTGCGCCTGGCCGCCATCACCGGAGATCTGGACTACCTGGAACGGGCAGAACAGGCCCTGAAAACCTTTGCCCACATCATGAGCACCCAGCCGCGGGTCTGCCCCAGTTTGTTCGTCGGGCTGGATTGGTACAACAACTGGGTAAAGGCAACCCTAGAAGCGGAGCACATTGCTGCGCTGCAACAGCGCTCTTGGCCCACCACCGTCTTTGCCCTGCCCACCGCAGCCGAGCCGTTGCCGGCAGGAGCTGTGGGGTTGGTGTGCTGGGGCAGCAAGTGTCTGGCCCCCGCCGCTTCTCTTGAGCAAATCCAGTCGCAGATCGGCAAAGGGCAAAACCGAGCCTACTGACATTGGCTCATCCTCTTCCAGAAGAACTCGGGATCCCGCCCCGAGAATCTACTGGCTGGCCAGCTCAGCTTTCCCCGGGATTTTCCACCCCATAGAACTCAATGCGGTAGCTCTGGATGCGAGTGCCTGTCTTCTGCTCTACCTGGGCCAGCAGCTCCGGCGGCAGCTCCACATCTACGTCCAGGATGCGGTTGCTATCCAGGCAGTTGACA
>NZ_JANSHG010000211.1:0-3188 GCF_047461555.1 Synechococcus sp. WC101 | reverse complement strand
CAAAGAATGAGTCGGCATTCCTTTCTCTCCTTCCTCTTGAATACCTGTACCCTATTTTAAATTAAAAGGCTGTATCTTTTGTGTCCTTCAGAATTTTAGAGCTGCTCCCGCCTCAGCCTAGCCGGGCGAGATGAAGTATTGACATACTCCCCAGCCCTTTGGGGCGGGGATCCTAGCTCCCCCCAAACCCCCCGTATACGGGGGGTTTGGGGATTCGGGGGAGAACGTCAACAGTCTGGTGAAGCAGAGACTTTGAGCAAGGGCAGCTCCCGTCCACAACCCGGCAGTTCCTTCCGGGAACAGCTTGGAAGGGGGCCATGTATTGGGCGGGCGCTTTTCCTTAAGGGTGGGGCAGGGCTAAGATAGCAGGAAAGGTTTCGTTACCTGTCGGCCCATGCCCCTTGCCTCTGAGACCGAGTCCTCGCAGCAAGCTCCGGCAACACCTGAGCCTTCTCAGGTGCCAGATCCGGAGTTTCCCTACGAGGTCGAGATGAGCTTGATGGAGCATCTGGAGGAGTTGCGTAGCCGCCTCTTGGCCAGTGTCATTGCGGTGGCCCTGTGTATCGTCGCCTGTTTTCTGGTGGTGAACCGCATCGTCGCCCTGCTGGAGGTGCCCGCTCAGGGGGTGACCTTCTTGCAACTGGCGCCGGGCGAGTATTTTTTCGTCTCTATGAAAGTGGCGGCATATTCGGGGCTGCTCTTGGCCACGCCCTTTGTGCTCTACCAAATTGCCCGCTTCGTCTTGCCAGGGCTGAGCGTCAAGGAGCGCAAGCTGTTGGGGCCGGTGGTGCTCGGATCCAGCCTTTTGTTTGTGGCTGGCTTGGTCTTTGCCTACTACCTCCTCATTCCGGCGGCGCTCAACTTCTTCATTCGCTATGGGGAAGGGGTGGTGGATCAGGCCTGGTCCATCGACCGCTACTTTGAGTTTGTGCTGCTGCTGATGTTCAGCACTGGCTTGGCCTTTCAGGTGCCGATTTTGCAGGCGCTGCTGGGAGCTTTGGGCCTGGTAACTGCTGAGCAGATGTTCAAGGGTTGGCGCTATGTTGTCCTAGGTTCGGTGGTGGCGGGGGCCATTCTCACCCCTTCCACGGATCCCCTCACCCAGAGCCTCCTGGCTGGCGCGGTAACGTTCCTGTACTTGTTTGGCATTCTCCTGGTGAAGCTGCTTGGCAAATGACCCAAGGCCGCAGACCTTGATTCTGCCAGCGGGGTCTCCGGCCCGGGAAAGAGAAACGCCAATGGATAAACTCTACCTTCTCACCAAGTTGCTCAGCGGCAACAGTCGGGACTGCAGCCCTGGCTAGCGCCGGGGTTCCGGCATCCACCCCCATCGGCAAGAGACGGCTCCACCGCCAGCGGGGGGAGAGCGGGCCCGGCCCGCCTTGAACTGGAAGGGATCCCGGCCAATTTTCCCGGGCAGGGTATTTCAACGGCGGATTGGCCCGCCTCACTTTGCCAGCGTACCGCTCGCCAGCCCACCAGGGACGAGAGGCCTGTTCGCAAGCCCTGGGGGGGTTGGTGCGGTTGTCAGAAGAGGCGGTTTTGGTGCCTGCTGTAGCCTCTGGGCCAGCGAGGGCAAACGGCGGCTCGCTGCGCTGCTGAGCTCTTCTCAAAGGGAGGTTTGGCCGATGGGCAAAGAGAAATTGGTTTTTGACCAACCAGTCTTCTAAAGTTCTATGGTTGCTTGGACTTTTCTCCCGAAGACAAATCCTTATCCTCCCAAAACCTACGATCCTGCTTACCCAGTCGGCAGCTACTGGGACAGCACAATACCAGATTCCAGTTGGCGACATCCGGCGCCTCTGCAAGGGCAGGTTGAGGCCGAGGTGGCCATCATAGGAGGAGGATTGACGGGGCTATCGACGGCCCTGCACCTGGCCCGCGATCACGGCATCTCGGCTTGCCTGCTGGAGGCGGGATCCCTGGGCTGGGGCGCCTCCGGGCGCAACGGCGGCTTCTGCGGAGTGGGGGCGAGCTACCTCACCCATGCCCAAATGGTGCGGCGGGTAGGCCTGGCGGAGACGGAGCGCTACTACCGGGATCAGCGGCAGGCGGTGGAGACCGTGCAAGAGCTGGCCGCTGCCGAGGGCTTTTCCCTGGATGCCCAGGGAGAAGGTTGGTACGCAGTAGCCCACCGCCCCAGCGCTTGGCGGGAGTTGGAGGCCGAATACCAGATCTACGCCCAGGTGGCCGGCTACCCAGTTCAGCTCCTCAGCCCCAAAGAGCTGCGGGAACGGGGCTTCGACAGCCGCGAGAACCACGGCGCCCTCCACATCGGGGTGGGGTTTGGCCTCAACCCCCTCAAGCTTGCCCAAGGGCTGGCCCAGGCCGCCCAGAAATGGGGAGCGCAATTGCACAGCGCCAGCCGGGTCGTTGCCTGGGAAAAGGTTGGCTCCCGCCACCTTTGCCATACGCCCGGGGGAACGGTGCGGGCACGGCACCTGGTCATCGCCACCAATGGCTACACGCCGGCCAACCTCTACCCCCAATTGGCCGGATCCCTGTTGCCGGTGCTTTCCAACATTCTGGTCACCCGGCCTCTGACGCCGGCAGAGCGAAGGGCTCAGGGCTGGTGGGATCCGACGCCGATCTACGACACGCGACGGCTGCTGTTCTACTACCGTCTCCTGCCGGATGGGCGCTTGCTGTTTGGGGGGCGGGACGGCACCTGCGATGCCCCAAGGGAACGCCAGCGCCTGCGGGCCTGGATGGCGCGGCAGCTCTACCGCCTCTTTCCCGCCTGGGAGGGGGTGGAGATCGAGTACGCCTGGAACGGCTTGGTTTGCCTCTCCCGCCAGCTTCACCCCCACATCGGCCCTTCGCCGACGGATCCCAGCCTCTGGTACGGCCTGGCCTACCACGGCAGCGGCGTGGCCACAGGGGTGTGGGCAGGCAAAATCCTGGCCCAGGAGATCGCCGGCATCCGACCCCAAATTAGCGCCCTCTTCCGCCAGCCACCGCGCCTTTTCCCTTTCCCCTGGCTGCGGCTTCACTACCTGCGGCTGGGGTATCTTTGGTGGCAGTTGACAGACGGATAGTTCCTTCAGGTGTGCGGGAGAGCCCCCTATTCGCTGCAGAAGTCCTGTCGTAATCTAGTCCTAGTTCGGCCTTGCCTTGGCCTCTCGCCATTGCCCGTCGTTCCTTGCTGAGGTACCCAGTGCTGCCCACAGCTTGTTATCGGCCTGATC
>NZ_JANSHG010000210.1:0-3198 GCF_047461555.1 Synechococcus sp. WC101 | reverse complement strand
CTGGAAGGTAAAGCCATCGGCGATCACGGCTCGCCAGCCGTCAGTGCCAAAACGAATGGAGTTCCCGGCCATGATTGCACCCAGATCCACCCCGACTACAGAGAAGGATAGCTTGGTAGCCCTGCACTTGAGGGCAGGGCGGAAAAGCCCGTAAGCAACTTTAGTGGCTCGCCAAGAGTTGCCACCAAGGCGTACCGTTCCCAGGCGAGCACCGACCGGTGGCAAGCGTCCGAACGTCTCAGCCAACCTGCAAAGACTTCGTCCCGCTGACGCCATCAGAAGAGTAAGCAGAACCTTGGGGCTTTGTCTCGAGGAACTGTCTGGGGGCGTCTTGACAGCGCCTTTACGAGGTCGTTGTTGAACTGCGTAAGAATCCCCTGCCTTTAGGCGGTGGGAGTGTCAAATAGCACGGCGGAGCCGCCACCCCACTCCCCCGTTTCAAAAACGGCAGCGGCTGGGTGGGGTCGCAAAAGCTGCGGAAACGGCTACAGTAACCTGGAAAGCGTTCCGCTCCTAATGAGCCATGACTCAGCAACTGACTCTCGACGGACTGGGATCTGGATCGGGTGGGGGATCCCGTCTAGGGCGAGTAATCGTAACCGATTTGCAGGGGGAGATGCAGCGCTCCTACCTGGAATATGCCATGAGCGTGATCGTGGGGCGGGCCTTGCCGGATGTGCGGGATGGCCTCAAGCCGGTGCATCGCCGCATCCTCTACGCCATGCACGAGCTGGGCCTGACGCCGGATCGCCCCTACCGCAAGTGCGCGCGCGTCGTGGGGGACGTGCTGGGGAAATATCACCCCCACGGGGATCAGGCGGTCTATGACGCGCTGGTGCGCATGGCACAAGACTTTTCCAGCCGCTACCCCCTGGTGGCGGGGCACGGCAACTTCGGCTCGGTGGACGACGACCCGCCGGCGGCCATGCGCTACACGGAGTGTCGGCTGGCGGAGCTGAGCCACACAGCCCTTCTGCAGGGGATCTCCGAAGCAATTGTGGACTTTATGCCCAATTTCGACGGCTCCCAGGCGGAGCCCACCGTCCTGCCGGCCCGCCTGCCCATCTTGCTGCTCAACGGCTCTGCTGGCATTGCCGTGGGCATGGCCACCAACATCCCGCCCCACAACCTGGGGGAAGTGGTGGACGGCCTGCTGGCTTTGATCGACGAGCCCGATCTCAGCCCTGAGGAGCTGTTGCGCTGGATCCCGGGGCCGGACTTTCCCACCGGCGGCCAAATTGTCGATGGCCAGGGGATCCGCGAGGCCTACCTCACCGGCCGCGGCTCCATCACCCTGCGGGGAGTGGCCCGCTTTGAGGAGATCCAGCCGGGCAGAGGACGCCACCGCCGGCCCGCCCTGATCATCAGCGAGTTTCCCTATCAGGTGAACAAGGCTGCCTGGCTCGAGAAGGTGGCCGAGCTGGTCGCCCAAGACCGTCTCAGCGGCATCGCAGATTTGCGGGATGAGTCGGATCGCAGCGGCATGCGCGTGGTGGTGGAGCTGAAGCGGGAGGCCAACCCGCAGGCGGTTTTGCAGCAGTTGTACAAGCTCACCCCCTTGCAGAGCACCTTTGGGGTGATCCTGTTGGCCTTGGTGGAGGGAAAACCCCAGCAGCTCAGCTTGAAGCAGATTTTGCAGCACTTTTTGCAATTTCGCGAGGCCACTCTCAAGCGGATGTTTCGCGCCGAACTGCAGCAGGTACAGCGCAAAGCCGAAGAGGTGGCGGGGATGGTGCTGGCCCTGGCCGATCTGGAAGGGGTAATCGACCTGCTGCGGCAAGCGCCCGATAGCGCCACGGCCAAAGCCCAGCTGCAAACCCGCTTAGGCTGCACCTCCCAGCAGGCGGAGACGATCTTGGCCATGCCCCTGCGCCGCCTGACAACCTTGGAGCGGGAGCGCCTCTATCAAGAGCAAGCCGAGCTGCAGGCCCGCATCGCCGAGCTGCAGGGACTGCTGCAAGATCGCCGCAAGCTCTTGAATTACCTGAAAAAAGAGCTGCGACACTTGAAAAAAACCTTTGCGGATCCCCGGCGCACCCAGATTCTCTCGGCCTCGGAACTGGAAGCGGAGGCGGCCCAGATCCCCGGCGGCGAAGCCGGCGAAGACAGCCGCTTTCTGCTGCAACTCACCCGCAAAGGCTACGTGCGCCGCCTGCCTCTGCCTGGGCCTCGCTCCCGCAGCAACCCGGCGCAGCGGGAATTGGGAGAAGATACCCTGGTCAGCCTGGAATGCGTGACCCCAGAGCAGGCAATCTTGGTGCTCACCGCCAGCGGCAGGGCTTTCACCGTGCCCATCGAAGGGATCCCCCTCAGCACCGGCTCCTCGCGGGGGGTGCCTCTGGTCACCCTTCTCCCCAACCCCGAGCCGATTGTTGCCGCCTTCCCGTTGGATCCCGTTCGCGTCAGCGGTGCGGAGCACTCTCCCGGCGAGGCCAGCTTGGTGGTGCTCAGCCGGCAGGGGCGGATCAAGCGGGTGGCCTTGGCGGAGCTGGTGGGCCTCAGCCAACGGGGAGCCGCCGTCTTGAAGCTCAAAGAAGGAGACGAGCTGGGCTGGGCGGCCCTTTGGCATCCCGGCCACCAAGGCTACAGCGTTGTCCTGGCCACCTCCGGCGGGCGGGTGCTGCGGCTGGACGCCGAACAGATCCCCTTGATGGGTCGGGCAGCTATGGGATCCCCAGCTCTACGTTTGGGGCGCACAGAACAGATCGTCGGTATGGCGCTGCTGCCCCCGCAAGGGATCTTAGTTTTGGCCAGCCGGTCGGGGTATTTGAAGCGGCTACCCCTGGGCGAGATCCCCATCCTGGAGCAGGGTAAAGTGGGCGTGTCGGCCTTTCACTTCTCCAACAAAGGGGATGGCTTGGTGGGCTTGGTGGGTTTTCCCCCCGATCTGGCGGCGCACCCCCATCTGCAAGTGGATGTGATCGCGGAGTCCGAGCGGGTACACTCCTTCTCTCCTGAGGAAATTCCCCTGCAAGGCCGGTCCGGCGGCGGATCCCTGTTGGTCAAGGGGGAGCAGGTTAGGGAGTTGCGCCTGTTTTGGCCGCAGTGGCTGCCGGAGGGCGGGATTGGATAGCTCTGGAGCTTTTGGGGGAAAGCAGAAGTCTGGATCGCTAGGACAGAGAGCCATCCCCAGGCGAGGCAGAATCAGGCGGCTGGGAGCCGGGATCCGGCGCTTCGGGATGGCGGACAGGCTTAGGG
>NZ_JANSHG010000209.1:0-3199 GCF_047461555.1 Synechococcus sp. WC101 | reverse complement strand
GATCCTGGATGCGCGGGAAATTTGGATTGAAAAATCCACCAAATCCGGCAAACCCTGTCGCTTCAACGCTCGCCCCCTGCTCTACTACCTGGAGTTTCAGGGCCTGGCCCCCGACGGCAGCGCCCGCCTCCTCTACCGCGGCAGTTGCCGCAACGACGGCGCTTACCTGCGGCCCAATCAACTCGTGCAAATGGCCGAGTCCTTGGGCTTGCCCCGCTGGACGCTACAGATGGCCAGGCGGCTGCGTCTGCTGTGGCAAGACGGCACCTCCGATCCCGACTGAGGAGCGGCCTCAGGATCGACCGGACAAAAAGGAGACCAAGGCTGGGCTCTGCCCCTGTCTGGAGGGGGGGATCCGACAGGCGCTATGTTGTCTATTGCTGGCTTCTGCTGCTGCGGAGCTTGCCGGGATCAACTTGGCCAAAGGCAGGGCAGGCAGCAGGCAACAGTTTGATCGGATTCTGAAATGGAGACCCAGAAGGATAGCTTGGCGGCCCTGTACTTTAGTTAGTACGGTGCGGAAAAGCCCGCAAGCAACTTCGGTTGCTCGCCAATGGTGCTCAGGGAGTTAGTATACTTGTTGATGAGGCGTACCGTTTCCAGGCGAGCACCTAATCACGGTGAAAAACCCGACCGGTGGCAAGCGCCGAGGAGATGTCAACGTCTCAACCAACCTGATCAGAAAAGGTAAGCAGAACCTTGGAACTTTGCCCCAAGGAACTGTCCAGAGGCGGCTTGACAACGCCTTTACGAGTTCGTCTGTGGACTGCGTAAGAATCCCCCGCTTTCAGGCGGAGGGAGTGTCAACCCTAACTCAGTACCCAGGGCAGGTAACGGGCGCAACAGGGCCCAGTCGATAGGCGGTACAGAGAGGTGTGCCCCTGTGGCCTGGCTCTAGCACTATATTTTTTCTCCTGAGAAGGTGTTTCTTTCCGCGTGCAAACCCTGTCTTTCTGTGGATCTAGGCTGGCACGATTGGGGTTCTGCCACGAACCATCGTCTAATCTCTTCTGGGATGTCTGAGGCGGAGGGGTGTCATCTTGCCTCCTGAGCCTATCCATCAATCCCCATGCAAATCCCACCCAATCCTAAGGATCCGATGAGCTTGGACTCACCTCATCAATGGTGGAGTGGAAGCCCAGCAAATCGGTCATCCTCCGTCAAAGCAGAGCTTAGGGTAATGGACAGCCTCATGATGAATCGATTCTGGCTAAAAAAACTTGAGCGGATCCCGCCAAAAGGACAGCGCCTCGCCGCAAGGAGGGTTCAATCCACAACCGCAGGCCCTGGGGGCGGGGAGGAACGTTAATGCCCAGGCAGATTGTAATTGATGAGCAACACCGCGTCGCTGCTGTTTTTGCCGAAGACCAAGTCCAAGAGCTGATCGTTGCCAGTGGCACCTACCAGGTGGGAGACGTCTACGTCGGGATCGTCGAGAACGTCCTGCCCAGCATCGACGCTGCCTTTGTCAACATTGGCTCCGGCGAACGCAATGGGTTTATTCACGTCAGCGACCTAGGCCCGCTACGCCTCAAGCGCAACCATGCCTCCATCTCGGAGCTGGTTCTGCCACAGCAAAAGGTGCTGGTGCAGGTTATGAAGGAGCCCACCGGCAACAAAGGGCCACGCCTCACCGGCGATCTGGCCTTTCCAGGGCGGTACTTGGTGCTGCGACCCTACGGCAAAGGGGTTCATCTGTCCCGCCGCATCGAGGATCGGGAAGAACGCAATCGCCTCAAGTCGCTGGCTATTTTGATCAAACCCCCCCAGATGGGCCTGTTGGTGCGCACCGAGGCCGAGGGGGTGTCTGAAGAGGCGATGATCGAAGACCTGGAGCAATTGAAAAAGCTCTGGGAGGATATTCAACAGCAGTATCAGGCGGCACGGGGTCCGGGGCTGCTCAGCCGAGATGACGATTTTATCCAGCGAGTGCTGCGGGATGTCTACTCGGAGGACGTCAACCGCATCGTTACCGACTCGCCGGCAGGGGCGAAGCGGGTGCGTAGCTATTTGCAAGGTTGGAACAAGGGCCAGATGCCGCCCGGTGTTGTGGTCGATGCCCACCGCGAACCCACCCCCATCCTGGAGTATTTCCGGGTCAATGCAGTCATCCGGCAGGCGCTGCGACCCCGGGTGGATCTCCCCTCCGGCGGCTACATCGTCATTGAGCCCACCGAAGCCCTGACGGTGATCGATGTCAACTCTGGCTCTTTCACCCAATCGGCCACCTCTCGCGAGACAGTGCTGTGGACCAACTGTGAGGCGGCTACCGAGATTGCCCGTCAACTGAGGCTGCGCAACATTGCCGGCGTGATCGTGGTGGATTTCATCGACATGGATTCCCGCCGCGACCAGTTGCTGGTTTTGGAGCACTTCAACAAGGCCCTCTCCAGCGACAAAGCTCGCCCCCAGGTGGTTCAGTTGTCGGAATTGGGGCTGGTGGAGCTCACCCGCAAGCGGCAGGGGCAAAGCCTTTACGAGATCTTCGGCCACTCTTGTCCTACTTGTGAGGGGCTAGGGATCCTGGCCCGCCTGCCAGGAGCTGAGCCAGGACGGCTGTTGACGGTCGAAAGTGGCCTGCCGGTAACGTTGCCCACTGAGGGGGAGGACGGTTCCAGCCCAAGCCTGCTCCAGGAGGGCGACTCGCAGCGGGCGGGCCTGCGGCTGGGGAGCAATGGGGTGTCGCGAACCGAAGGCCGTGTCTCCCTGAGCCGCTCCCGTACTGCCCCAGAACAGCGACCGGATCTGGAGGAATCGCGAATTGAGGTGGGGCGCAAACGCTCCCGCGACGAGTGGGTGGATCCCCGCGTAGGCCAGCGCCCGGTTTCCCGGAGCGGAGAGGCAGAAGGGGGCAGTCTGGAGGTGCCTGGGGAAGATCTCTTGCAGCCGGCAGGGGGCGGG
This sequence comes from Synechococcus sp. WC101, assembly GCF_047461555.1. Taxonomy (NCBI): domain Bacteria; kingdom Bacillati; phylum Cyanobacteriota; class Cyanophyceae; order Synechococcales; family Synechococcaceae; genus Synechococcus; species Synechococcus sp. WC101. The sequence continues at coordinate 298 of NZ_JANSHG010000209.1, read as the reverse complement.
GCGGAGCAGAAGCGCAAAGAATCCCGGCGTCCCAGCCGGGGAGAAGATGGGGAAGAGCAGGGCTCCCACAGAGACCAGCCTACCGCGGGGCGATCCGCTCGCGCCGGTGGGGTGGAGTCCTCAGAAAGCCGTCCAGCCCGGCAAGCCATTACTGTGGAGATGACCCCCTTGCAACAGCGGGTCTACTCAGAGTTAGGGCTGTCGCCGCTGTTGCTTCTGGATCAGCCACCGCCCTCGGGCCGCGACACGGTGGTTATGGTGGCCCTGCCGGGCACTGTAAAGATGGCCAGCCCGGAAG
>NZ_JANSHG010000208.1:0-3215 GCF_047461555.1 Synechococcus sp. WC101 | reverse complement strand
TCATCACAGTTACCACCAGGTTGCGCAGTTGCCACAGCAACAGCAGCAGCATCCCTGTGGCCACTACCAGGGCTATGGAGGAGACGGAGAGGGTCAGCTGTCTTCGGCTCATCATCTGGCTGGGCTCTCTTCAAGGGGGGCGTTTCAGTCCCCCGGGGTAACAGACGGCTCTACCATCCTGGCCTGGCTTAGCCGAACTTGCCAAACGCCCCTTGCCCAAAGACGCCAAACCCGCAACCTCTCTACTCAATAGCCCAGACAAAGATCCGCAGCAGAAAACCAGCTAGCAGTGGAGTTACCGCAACAGTTCCATCCGTACTGCTTCTACATATTCCAGCAGCTCTGGGGATCCTCTGCCTGCAGCCTGCCACAGCGTCAAAGCACGGCCCAGATCGGCAGCGGCACCGGCCCTATCCTCTCCCTGATAGGCGCGTGCCATGCCGCGGTGGTAGTAGCCCTCGGCTTGCTGCGGCTGCACCTCGATAGCTCGGCTGAAATCCTGAACGGCCAAGTTGAAGTCGCAAATGCTGGCCCACATCAGGCCGCGATGGACATAAGCATCGAAAAGATCGGCAGAGCTTTGGTTTTGCTTGGCCAGCTCGATGGCCAGGTGCGACACATCAAACGCCGATTCCAGATGTCCCTGTTCGGCCCAGATGCGAGAGCGCAACAAGTGGAGTTGGGGGTTGCGATAGGCAATGCGATCCAGAGGGGACAAAGTTGCCAAAGCCTGCTGCAGCTCCCCAAAATACTCGTGTTGTATTCTGGCCTTGAGCAAGTAAGCTTCAGGCAAATAGGGATCCAAAGCAATGGCAATGTCCAGATCCTGTAGCGCTCTGCGCATCAGGTGATCAACGACAGCCGCCTGCTCCGGCTCGGGCAAGGCCAGGGGATCGCTCTGCAACCGATCCCAGAAGTATTGAGCCCGCTGCAGATAGAGCTGCGCGTTCCCCGGCTCTTGTTCCAGAAACTGAGCTAGCCGCGCCAGATAGACGCGATCCAAGTGAAAACGCTCGCCAGCCTGGGTGGAAAGAGGGATCCCCCGCTGCGCCAGCAACTGATGCGCCTGAGAGCGCTGCTCAAGCTGCCGTACTTGGGCTTGCAGTTGGGCTTGTTGCCTGAGCAGGAGCTCAGGATCGGGTTCATCGGCAAATGCCGTCACTTGAACACTCTGCGCTGGCGCCGAGGCAACTTCAGGGACAGCGCCCCGTCCCTTGCGCAGGGAAGCCAACCAGCCGCATTCGCCGCTCAAACACAGCCAAGACAGCAAACCCAAAAGCGCCGATCCGGACAACAAAAGACTGGGCCTCAGCATGGATCCCACCCCACGAAATAGCTTGAAAAAAGAGTTGCCTCTAAGCTAGTTCGCCACAGCCGCAGTGTCCAGACTTTCGGCAATGCCCGTCCTGCGCCACCACTCGGAAACTCCCCCCAGGGGATCCTGCCGCCGGCCAGATCGACCAACTCCACGCGACGATTCTTTGCTGGCTACAGGAGCTGAGAGCCCCACACGGGATCCATGAGGCAACTGGGGCAGAGGAAGAGACAAAAGCCTTGCCGTCAGGTAAGCGGGGCAACCCCACCCGTCCATACGGTGGGGTAGTTTATGAGAGTTAGACAACCAGGTTAACCAGCTTCTTCGGCACCACAATGACCCTCTTCGGCGTCATCCCTTGCAGATACCTCTGCGCCGCCTCCGATTGCAGAGCCAGCCGCTCCTGCTCCTGGGGCGTGACATCGGCAGGGGCTTCAAAGGAGCCGCGCAGCTTGCCGTTGACCTGCACCACAATCGTTACCGTATCGGCCACTAGGGCCGCCGGGTCATAGGTAGGCCAAGCCTGGCGATGCACTGAGTCGGTGCCGCCCAGGGCCTGCCACAGCTCCTCAGCCATGTGGGGGGCAAAGGGGGCTAGGAGCAAGACCAAGGTGCGGATCCCTTCCGCATAGACTGGCGAGTCCGGGATCTCGGCTTCAGCCAGGGCGTTGCTCAGCTTCATCAGCCCAGCAATGGCAGTGTTGAACTGGTACTCCTCCAAGTCCTCGCTGACTTCTTTGATGGCCGTGTGCACGGCGCGGCGCAGATCCCTTTCCGCTTTGGTCAGGGATCCTGCTTCAACCTTGGCCTGCAGCAGCTCGGCGGCTTTGCCCTGCAAGGACTCCGTCCCGCTACCGCGAACAACAAACTCGTACACCTGCCGCCAGACGCGGTTGAGAAAGCGAAATTGCCCTTCCACATCGGCATCGTCCCACTCCAAGTCCTTTTCCGGCGGCGCCTTGAAGAGGATGAACATGCGGGCCGTGTCTGCCCCGTAGTTGGCCAGCACCTCTTCCGGATCCACGCCGTTGCCCTTGGACTTGGACATAGTTGCGTAGATAACCTGCAGGGGCTCGCCGGTTTCCGGATCCCGCGGGTCGTTGGGATCCTTGACCAATGCAGTAGGGATCCAGCGATCCTTGCCGGACTTGTTGGGGTTGTAGTAGGTGCGCGCCTGCACCATCCCCTGGGTTAGCAGGCGGGAGAAGGGCTCATCGAAATTCAACAACCCCAGATCCCGCAGCACTTTGGTGAAAAAACGGGAGTAAAGCAGGTGCAAGATGGCGTGCTCGATGCCGCCCACGTACTGATCTACCGGCAGCCAGGCGTTGACCAGATCCTTGCGGAAGATCTCGCGGTCGTTGCGGGGATCGCTAAAGCGCAGGAAATACCACGAGGAGCAGATAAAGGTGTCCATCGTGTCCGTCTCGCGGCGGGCGTCGGCACCACAGGCGGGGCACTTCACCTTTACCCAGTCCTCCAACTGGGCCAAGGGGGATCCCCCTCGCCCCGTCAGCTCCACATCCTCGGGCAACAGCACCGGCAGATCCTCCTCCGGCACCGGCACAATGCCGCAGTGGGGGCAGTGGATGATGGGAATGGGGCAGCCCCAGTAGCGCTGTCGCGAGATGAGCCAATCCCGCAGGCGGTAGTTGACCTGCCGTTCTCCCAGCCCCTGCTCTTCTAGCCAGGCGATGGCCCTTTCTACACTTTGCCCCGGGCCTTTGCCCACCGGGATTCCGTCCAGGGGGCCGGAGTTGATCAACACCCCCTCCCCCGTCCAGGCCGCCTGCAGATCTTCAGCACTCGTCACCCCCCCTTGGGGCGGCTGCACCACCAGCTTGATGGGCAGGCCGAACTGGCGGGCAAACTCAAAGTCCCGCTGGTCGTGGGCGGGCAC
>NZ_JANSHG010000207.1:0-3233 GCF_047461555.1 Synechococcus sp. WC101 | reverse complement strand
GCGAGAGGCAATCGTCCGTCTCATTCGCCTGCCTGCTGACCTGCCTGCCGATGAGTTGCGGCGGGTGGTTCTAGAACAGGAGGCGGAGCTCTACATCCCCTACCCCCGGGATCAGGCGGATGTGGACTACCAGCCCCTGGGCCTAGACCTTTCCCAGGATGGCATTGAGCGCATCGAGGTGCTGCTAGCAGCCATCCCCAAAGAGGTGGTGGACAATTACCTGGCCGTGCTGCAGGCGGCCAACTTGAAGGCGCGCTGTGTGGAGCTGGCCAGCTTCTCCCTCATTCGCACCATCCGTGACCAACTCATCCAGTACAGCCCCCAAGAGGCGGTGTTGCTCAGCTCCATCGGCTACGACAGCAGCGAGATCAGCATCTTGGTCAACGGCATCCCGCAGTTTACCCGCACCGTCAACATCGGCACCATTCACATGCGGCAGGTGCTAGCCCAGGCCCTGAATTTGCCGGTTAGCCGCACCGGCGACCTGTTGCGAACTCTAAGGTTACCCTTGATCAACCCCGCCGATGTTTTGGCCACGGGAGAGCAACCGGTTCCCAGTAACCCGGGCGTGGCAGCCGTGGCGCGGGTCGTTTCCGATTTGGCGGACGAGCTGAGGCGCTCCATTGATTTCTTTACCAGCGCAGAGAGTAACTCCCCTGTGGTGAAGGTATTGTTGGCTGGGCCGGGGGCGGCTATTGGCCAAATGGATGGTTTCTTGTCGCAGTCGCTGAGCCTGGCCGTAGAGTTAGCGGATCCCTTCGGCAGCATCCTGATACCGGATTCAATCGAGGTGCCCTTGGAGGAGCGACCGGCGATGGGAGTGGCCCTGGGGCTGGCCATGCGGGAAGCCAGCAAGTAGTCTTCGGGATCCGCCCAAGAGGATCCCCTAAGCGCAATACCCAACCATGAGCGAGGCGGTGAGATGTACACACCAGAGATCAACTTTCTGAAAGAAAGACCGGAGGTTCCCACCACAGTTCAGACAGGGGGAGTGGTGGCTGGCCCGGAAACTGCCGCCGGAGCTGAGAGCTGGGCTTTGGCCATTGGTCTGGGGGTTGCCGTGGCTGCTGTGGCCATGGGGGCTTTCTTGTATTTCCAAGACAGCTTTTCCCGTCAGCGGAATACTCTGAGGGCAGAGCGAACCCGCCTCGACGGTGAACTCAGCACAGCCAATGCCGAGTTGACCCGACTCCAGGGCCTCAGCCAAGAACTGCAAACCATTCGCACCCAGACGGAAGGGTTTCGCTCTTTTCTCGGATCCGTCCAGCCCTGGTCGGCCATTCTAGAAGAACTGCGGCGCAGGATCCCTGGGCAAGGGGTATGGATAACCAACATCAGCGCCTCTGGCGATACTGTGAACATCCAAGGCGGGGCGCTGGATTTTCCCTTGGTGAACGACTTTTTGCTCACTCTGCTGGATTCCAACTTCGTAACCAGTGCCGTTCTCAACAGTGCCTCTCGAGTGGAGGGCACCCCTGAAACTGAACCCAGCGTCACCTACGGCCTAACGGTTACTATTCGAACCATAGGGGATCCCGACCCGGAGTTGACCCGCGAGCTGGAGCAGCGGGGAGCGATAGGCTTGGTGGAAAAGATCCGCATTTTGCGTCAAGTGGAGGGGAACTGATGACCGGCTCGGTGGAAAGTTTTCACGACGAACAACTGGTGGCACCTCCGGCAGGGCCGCCGGTATTGTTGGGGGTCGAGCTGACCCCTATTCGCATTGGCCTGTTGATCGGGATCCTGGGCCTGGGCGCGGCGAGCTTTTTGGCCTTCACCCAACTCCGTCCTCTGATTAGAGAGGTGCAAGCCTTAGAAAGAGAGGTAGCCCAAAAAACCAGCCAGTTGCAGGAGGTACAGCGCCAGATTGCCGGCTTACAGGATCTGCCCAACCAAATCGAGAGGGCTCGCGTGCAGCAGCAACAGATCAGCGCCTTGCTCGCCACCCCCGAGAATGCCGACACGCAACTGATCGATCTCAACCGACTGGTGCGGGGACAACCCAATGCTCAGTTGCTCAGTTTCAGCCCTTCCCCTCTGACGCCAGCTTCCTCGAACAACCCAGAAGTGCCTGCCATCATCGCCCCAGCCATCCAACTGCAGACAACCCGCGTCACCCTGCGGGGTCCCTACACCGACATCATCAACCTCATGAGAGACATCGAGCGTTTTCGCGCTCTGTTCCGGGTGAGCAACATCTCTCTCAACCCTGGCCAAGGCACAGAGAACCTAGACGCCGCTTTCGATCTGGTTGCTTACTACTACAACAAAGGCGTTCCTCTCGGCACTGCTCCTGCACCTGAAGGGCAAACACCTCCTGAGGGAGGACAGCCAACACCCAGCCAGTAGCCCGGCTTGGCAAGGCCAATCTGTAGCCAATCTATACACTGCGTTTGAGTGTCGCTTCCCCACGGGATCCCACCTGAAGAGACTCGCTACTGGGATTGGAGGGGACGGGCGGGAAATGGGAACCATTGGGGAAAAGCACAGATAGTGTTGCCTATCGAAAAATTTCCCCTAAAGCGGCTGCAGGTAGTGGCAAAGCCGAAAATTTCGGCTTTGATTAGGGAAGCACTGGGTGAACCCGTGCTGAAGTAAAGCAGAAACACGCTTGGCTAACGGAGTGAGGTGTGAGGATGATGAACCGTCGAGTCGCCTGGGGATGTGCATTGAGCTTGATCCTTTCACTGCCCCTGTTGGCTGTGGAAAGCCAGCTCGATGAAGCCGCCGCCCAGCAGTTGACCTCCGCCAATCCACAAAGCCTCAGCCGCATTACCGATATCCGCCTGGTGCCCCACGGCAACCGCATGAAGCTGGAGATCAACACCGCAGGGGGCGCCCGTCCACAGGTGTTCTTTACCCAGCAGGGCCAATCTTGGATTGGGGATATCACCAATGCCCAACTGGATGGAGGTCAAGGTCGCTATCGTCAGGAGTCTCCCCTGCCGGGAGTGCGCTTCATCGAGGCCAAGCAAATGGGCAATGACAGCGTGCGGATAGAAATTGCCGGCGTTGCGGCAGCTCCCCAGGGCTTGCTGGCCCAGCGCAGCCCAACGCAGTTGGTCTTCGAGTTTGAGGGCTTGCCCTCTGCTCCACCGGCTCCTGTAGCGGCATCGCCTAGCCAAGTAGCGCCCAATCAACCGGCCTCGCCGGCTCGACCCCAGCCCGTGGCCCCGCCGCCAGCTCCTGCCTCCCCTCCGGCTGCTCAAAACCCTCCTTCTCCCCAGGGGACA
>NZ_JANSHG010000206.1:0-3272 GCF_047461555.1 Synechococcus sp. WC101 | reverse complement strand
AGATAGGGCTCCCACTCCCGGAGTCCACACGCGCCCGTGCCGCGACAGAAGTTTTTTAAATTTGTGTTAATTTAGGGGCAGCCTCCTCTTCGTTGCGCAATCCCTATGAACAGCATTCAACTTCCCCAATGGCTGAAGCTGGCTTTGCCCTTCTTTCACCCTGTGCTGATGATTTTCGCCTTTGCCCTAGCTCTCTACGCTCTTTACCTGGGCCTGCAGGTGCGACGGCTGCGCACTGCTTCTGCACAAGAGCGCAAAGAACTCGTCAAGGGTAAGTTTGGCCAGCGGCACTTTCTTGCGGGATCCCTGTTCTTGCTGTTGATGGTGTTCGGGGCCCTGGGCGGCATGGGGGTGACCTACCTCAACAACGGCAAGCTGTTTGTTGGCCCCCACTTGCTGGCGGGATTGGGCATTGTGGCCTTGGTGGCTAGCTCTGCGGCTTTGGCGCCCCTGATGAAGGATGGCCAAAAGGCCTGGGCTCGCAATGTCCACCTCCTGCTGAATTTGGTGATTTTGGGGATCCTGGGCTGGCAGGCGGCGACTGGCTTTCAAATTGTGCAGCGCATCGTCAACCAGATGCTAACCTCTCCTCAGGTGGCCTAGCCCTTTTCCGGCCAAGGGCGATCGATCTGGAAGGCGTCCATGCCACAATGGACGCTATCTCTTCTTTCTCGTCCTCCCATGCCTGTTAGCTCTCTTCCCAGTTGGGTCAAGCGCTCTATCGGCAAGGCCAGCGATATCTCGGCAGTGCAGCAGGTGATCAAGCAGCGGGGCCTGCACACCATCTGCGAAGAGGGGCGCTGTCCCAATCGGGCCGAATGCTACAGCCAAAAGACTGCCACCTTCCTGCTGATGGGCGGGATCTGTACCCGCGCCTGTTCCTTTTGTCAGGTGGCTAGCGGGCGGCCCGCGCCGTTGGATCCGCAGGAGCCGGAAAAGGTGGCTGAGGCCGTTGAGCTGCTGGGGCTCCGCTATGTGGTGCTCACCTCGGTAGCTCGCGACGACCTGCCCGACCAGGGATCCGGCCGCTTCGTGGAGGTGATGGAAGCGATTCGGCGGCGCTGCCCTGGGATCCAGATCGAGGTGCTCACCCCCGATTTTCGCGGGGAGCGCGACTGCATTGCCCGTGTGGTGGCGGCCCGACCGACCTGCTACAACCACAACATCGAAACGGTGCGCCGGCTGTCGCAGGCGGTGCGGCGCAGCTCTGGCTACGACCTGTCGTTGCGGGTTTTGCGAACGGTGAAGGAGCTGGATCCCGGCCTGCCCACCAAGTCCGGCCTGATGCTGGGGCACGGCGAGACCCGCGCAGAAGTGCTGGAAACCTTTCGAGATCTGCTGGCGGTAGGCTGTGACCGGCTCACCCTGGGGCAGTATCTGCAGCCTTCCCTGGCCCATCGCCCGGTGCAGCGCTACTGGACGCCGGAGGAGTTTGTCGAGCTGGGCCAGATTGCCCTCCAGATGGGGTTTCGCCAGGTGCGCTCTGGGCCCCTGGTGCGCAGCTCCTACCACGCCGCCGAAATGGCTCAGGATGGCCGGGAAGAGGAACCCTAGGCCTTTTCAGCCAGCTCTTGGCTGCTGATGAGATCCCGCAAGAGGGCCCCTAGGCCGAACCCCTCTGGGGCAAACCGGAGCAACACCCGTGGCGCCAGGGATCCCAAGCGGTACAAACTCGCCCCCGCCACCAGACCCGGCAAGAGGCTGTTGCTCCAGCCTCCCCACAGCCAAGAGCTCACCCCCTCGGCCAAAAGCAGCAGCGCCCCATTGAGCAGCAGCAGTCGCCACAGCCCCTCCTGGGCGGATCCCAGCGCCTCCCCTAAGGATCCCCAGGGCAGGCGCAGCCGCATTCCCAGGCCCAACAGCCACAGCCCATCCAGTAGCGGCGCCAACAGCAGATCTAGCCCCAGTGGCGCCAAGCCCACCGCGATCCCCTTGCCGAGGGCGCAGGCCGTGCCCCATTGCTCGACAAAGCGGGCGTGGTGCTGCCACTGCTTTTGCCAGAGCTGGGCCTGGAGGTGCTCCAGCCGCTTCAGCACATTGAGGGCCAAGAGGGATCCCGCCTCTGCCTGCAAAATTTCCACAATGCGCCCTCGCAGGGCCTCGATCTGGGGTGCGGGCCGCTCCCATTCCAAGGTGATGCGGCCATCTGGCCAGTGGGTGCGCACCTTAGTGGGCTTGGGACGGGCGGCCACCGTCAAGATCTCCTGCGGCAACACCCAGCCCAAGTGGCGGCTGATCTGGGCGCGAATGGCCTGCAACTCGGCTTCCGAATAGAGATCGCACTTGTTCAACACCAGCAGGATGGGCTTGTGCAGGGTGCGCAGCTCCAACAGAGCCTGGTACTCCAACTGGGTCAGGTCTGCGGCGATGACAAACAGGATCAAGTCGGCGGCGCGGGCCACCTTCCAGGCCAACTGTTCGCGGGCTTCTCCGTTGATCTCGTTCAAGCCGGGCGTATCGATGAACCGTACCTGCCAAGGGATCCCCGGCCCCGGCTGCCACAGCAGCGATTGCGGCTGTTGCGTCACCCCGTTGAGGGGCCCTACCTCCAAGCGGGCCTCGCCGGTCAGGGCGTTCAAGACAGCCGACTTGCCGCGGTTGACCAGACCAAACACCGCAATGGAAAACACCCGAGTGACAAGACGCTTGCGCAGAGTGGATAAAGCTTTGAACTCCGGCTGCAGATCCTGACGGCTGGCCAGAGCTTGCCAGTGATCCCAGCAACGCTGAAAAACGGTTTCGGCTTGAGTTAGAGGAGTGGTCATCGACAACAAAAATGGCCTAACCCCCACTCTAAAAGGAATTGGTCCCCATAGCCACGCTGGTATTCCCCCCTAGCGTGGGGAAGTCCGCCGGGATCCGAAGCTCACAGAATGGGGCATGATCACCTTGGGGCATTGGCGCTCCTAAGTTAGGATCCCATCGACTGTTGCTATGCTGTACCGCCTCCCCAACTCCCTCCGCTGGCTCCGCCTTGGCGGATCCCATCGCTCCAAACAAGAGCGTCAAATTGTGCGCAGCCTGCTGGCCTTTGCAGGTGCCCTCCTGGTCGTGGATATCGTGCTCCTGAGCCTCCTTTACTAGTCCGATGGCATTTCCACGCTTGTCGGGAAAAAGCGCTATCATGGAGATCCATTGGTCAAGCTCCGTTGATGGCTCTGTAACTCCTACGAGGCAGGTCGGATGGATTGGGTAGAAAAAGTTCTCGAAAAGATCCGCGAATGGGTGGAACGTGTGATTGATACTCTTCTGGGAAGTCCTCAGCCCCAACC
>NZ_JANSHG010000205.1:0-3307 GCF_047461555.1 Synechococcus sp. WC101 | reverse complement strand
CTGTGGCGCGGCGACCAAGAACAGCCGCCGCCCATCCAGTGTCACGGCCTCCGTTTGGATGGAAGCGGTGGGCAGGCCAAGCAGCTCATCCAAGCGGGGCAAGTGCGGGTGAATGGTGAGGTGGAAACCCGGCGGGGACGCAAGCTGCGCCCTGGGGATGAAGTGGCCGTGGGAGGTGGAGTTTGGCGAGTGCGCCTGGATAAGACCCCAAAGTCAGATCAGTGAACGGGTCAGTGCAACCGGATCAAAAGAAGCATGGCCAAGGCCCCGATTCCCCCTGCCACCGCAAACTGCCATTCCAGCCCCCACAGCAGGCAGGCAACTCCGGCCAGGATCTGGATCCCACCGGTGATCCAGTAGGGGAGACGCGGCGGATCCACCAGGCCGTTGAGCCAGTGACCCAGCCCCATTTGCCACAGCCAAAACACCCCCAGGTATGGGCTCAAAGCCGCCAAAGGGGTACGTCCGACAAAGGGCAGCACCGAGAGGATCATGCCCTGGGCAATCACCAGCGTCCACACCAAGCCCACAAAGTAGAGATGGGCCAGTCCGGCTGTTCGAAACTCCGGCAGCCTGGTCTGCCGCACCATGTAGCCCAAGCCAACCAGGGAAATCACCAGCCACAGCCAGTTGATGTTGGCCTCTTGGTGAAACTGGGTGGCAGCAAACCCAATCCCCAAAAGGACGGCCCAAACCAGGTACACCCGCCGACAAATGTTCCAGAAGGGAAGAGGGGATCCCAGGGGTTCCATTTGCATGGCCTTCACCTAATCGACGACGACAATGCGGCCCACCATGCTGGGGTGGATATCGCAGAAATATTCCTGGATCCCAGCTACTTCGAACACCACCGCTTTGCTCTCGTTGCGACTTAGCCGTCCCGTCCCTTGAAACTGCGCTCCCTCCACAGGAGTAGCCGTGTGGGGGGTGGAATCCAGGTTGGTGAAGGTCACCTTGCCCCCCCGCTTGAGGGTAACCTCCGAGGGCAGGTATTGAAACCCCCGAATGATTACCTCTGCTGCCGCCGTTGCTTCGACAGGATCCCGCTCCGCAACGGAGCTGGCTTGTCGCCACCGATCCACGGCCAAGATGGCCCCCGCATTGAGCAGGGATCCCAGCCCACTGAGCAACAGCAACCGCCGCGTCATTGGCATAGGGCTTTCTCCACACAGGTTAGGAAGCGAAAAAAAGCTGAGGCGTTCAGAAGAAGGCGATTGCGACAGCGGTGTGGAACACCTTGACCTCCAAAGATCTCCAAACCCCAAGATCCTACAGAGGACGTTGGAAGGCTTTGGAGATCAGCGCCGGTGGGGGTTCCACACCTTGCTGTCGCCGGGGGTTGGCGGCTTTAGCTGGAAGTCATCGCCGGCAGGGGCTTTACACCTTCAGGATCCAGCGCTCCCGAGTCTCGGCGCTGACAAAGGGGGCAGGCACCACCAGAATGCTGGGATCAAGGCTGTGGAACACGGCCCGGATTGCGGTGGCATGGGCAACTTCGTTGGGGCCAATGGTGCTGGCAGCAGCCACCAGGTCTTTGTTGGAAAGCTGGACAAAGGCATCGTTGTAGGCTAGGGCCGCATCGAACTCCAGAGCCAAGGCCAGCTTGGCGATGTTGGCATCGGAATCGAGATTGCCTTCTTTGTTGTCGATGTAGGTGGAAAGGTCGTAGCTATCCCGGGCCCGAGAGGGGATCCCTCCCAGTTGCCGCACGGCGCCCGCCAGCAGATCCCGGTGCTGTTCGTGATCCTTCAGGTTCTTGGTGGCCACTTCCAACACGATCTTGCCCACCTCAGTATTGCTCAACTTGCCGGCAGCGGTTTTGTAGGCCCAGATTGCCTGCTGTTCCAAGTCAATGGCCGCGTTGAGGATGGCGATGTCGGCAGTGTTGGACTGGGCGGCACCGGGCAGGGTGCGCAATCCAATTGCTCCACCTACGCCCGCCAGCAAACCAGCCAACAACAAGCTGCGGCGGGAGGTTGCAGGGCTGGGATCCCATTCGGCGGCCAATTGAGGCAGAGCGAAGGGAGTCTTTGCAGTCTTCATCTCAAGTCTCCTGTCTCGAAAGATGGCAACCAACCTTCAGGGGCTTGCTCTGGGTCGGGCAATTCCCTCTGGCCTGGTCTGATGGAGATACGCCGTGGATGCCGCCGCGGATGCCTGAGGGAAGAGATTTTCGTGGTCAAATAGCCATGAAATGCCTCCTCGAACTCCCCTCTCCCTCTGGGAGAAGGTCCGGGCTATCTTAAAAGCGTGTCCAACGGCTCCAGTGGGGGCCAGCATTCGGTCGGTAGTGTCGTTATCCATCCATGCGATTCTGGGCGTGAACTTACACATTGCTCTGCCGGAGGCCAGCCTACAGAGCTACGCCACCTGGATTGAGGCGCGTATTCGGGAGGGTCAGGGCGCTCAGGTGGTTACCTGCAACCCGGAAATGATCATGCAGGCGCAGCGGGATCCCGCCTTTGCCCAGGTGCTGCAAGCGGCGGAGCTAGTGATCCCCGATGGCATTGGGGTGGTGTGGGCCCTGCGGCGGCAGGGGATCCGCGTCCAGCGGGTGCCGGGGATCGAGCTGGCAGAAACCCTGATCCCGTTGGCGGCAGAACGGGGGTGGCGCTTGGCCCTGGTGGGGGGAAGGCCGGAAGTCAACCGGGCAGCAATTCGATATTGGCAAGCCCAGTGTCCTGCTTTGGCCCTCTGGGGCTACCACGGCTACTTCTCTAGCGAGGAAGAAAAAGAGCTTCTGCAAGCTCTCCAGGAATTTCGACCGCAACTGGTGTGGGTGGGGCTGGGATCCCCGCGGCAGGAGCTGTGGATCCAAAAGTGGCGTCCCCTGTTGCCCCAAGCCATCTGGATGGGGGTGGGGGGCAGCTTGGACATTTGGGCCGGCCAAAAACGGCGAGCGCCCCGTTGGTGGCGTGACCATCACCTGGAATGGTTGTATCGTCTCTATCAGGAACCCTGGCGCTGGCGACGCATGTTAGCTCTGCCCAGCTTTGTCTGGCGAGTGCTGTGGGATCCCTCTTCTCGTTTGCGCCCCTAGTCTGCCGGCGCTCTCTCCCTCCTCTGTATAGGCGCTTACTATGGTGATCGGTCAGCACATCGGCTATCCTCCTCGCTTACACCGTTGGGCGGGTACGGCTCCGACCCCTCATCCCCCTGCCCCAGCCCATCCAGAGGCCACCCTGGGCTTTTACAGCAGCACCCAATCCGGATCCCTGCAAGCCCCGGCCAGCATGGTGTCGCTGCGGGGGGTGAGCAAGGTCTTTCCCAACGGCAACTTAATTTTTCAGGATGTGAACTTGGAGGT
>NZ_JANSHG010000204.1:0-3320 GCF_047461555.1 Synechococcus sp. WC101 | reverse complement strand
GATCCTAGTCACACCTATACTGTATTATTTTTTACTCGCCCTGGGATTGGGAAGGAGCGGGCTGGGCAGGCTAAAGTAGATCCCGTCCTTGTTTGCGTAGCCGTCGAGCTTTTCCAAGGTTTTGGCGGCATGAGCTCTCCGCCCATCCAGTGGTATCCCGGCCATGTGGCCAAGGCCATTGGCCAGTTGCGGGAACAATTGCGGCTGGTGGACGTGGCAATTGAAGTGGTGGACGCGCGGATCCCGCTGGCCAGCCGTCACCCTGAGCTGGACAAGTGGCTGGGGGAAAAACCTCGCCTCTTGGCGCTTAACCGAGCCGATTCCATTGCGGCAAGGGATCTCAAAGCGTGGCAGGAGCATTTTTCGCAGCAAGGGATCCCGGTCTATCCCACCAACGGCCAATCGGGAGAAGGGGTGCCCCGCCTCAAGCAAGCCATCTTACAGATGGGGCAAGCGGTAAACGAGCGGCGGCAACGGCGGGGCATGCGGCCGCGGGCTGTCCGGGCCGTGGTGGTGGGCTTTCCCAATGTGGGCAAGTCTGCCTTGTTGAATCGACTTTTGGGACGGCGAGCCGTCGAGAGCGCCGCGCGCCCTGGGGTAACCCGGCAACTGCAGTGGGTACGGCTGGGAGGGGAGTTGGACTTGCTGGACTCGCCGGGCATCCTCCCGCCTTCGCTGCCGGATCAACAGGCAGCCTCCCTGCTGGCCATCTGTGATGACATCGGCGCCGCAGCCTACGATCCTGAGCAGGTGGCCGCCTACTTCGTGGATCAACTGCTGCAGGTGCAGCCCCAGGCCCAAGCCCTGCTGCAACAGCGCTACGGCTGGCCCGACCCGATCCCCCCTGGCAGCGTGGCAGTGCAAGATCTCGCAGAGCGGCGGTATCGAGGGGATGCCGAACGAGCGGCAAGGCAAATTCTCAACGACTATCGCAAGGGATGGCTAGGGCCTCTAGCTTTGCAACTCCCCCTAGCTGCTAGCCCTCCAGCAAGAGGCTAGTCCACTAGATTTTGGTATATCTTGCTCCGGAATGCTGCAAAGTGAGGGATAGGATAGGCGCAGAGCGTTAAGCTTTTCCCTGCACTTAGGGGCAGGTTTATTGCGCAGCTTTTTTCTTCAACCTGCCTGCAGGCGGCTTGAATCAAGGATAAGCTGTAAGGAACTCCAGTGATCGATACTAGAGGTAGCAGTTAAACCATCCTTTTTGCGGACTCCCATGGGTCAGCCTGCTGTTGCCACCAGCTTAGAAGGAGGCTTTGACCTAAATAGCCTGGATTTTGAGGTGCCGGGATGGCTGCGGGCTTTGCTTTCAGGCGCTGAAGATCTCGGCGATGGGCTGCGATCCTACACGGCGGAAGAGGCAGATTTGCTGCGCCGGGCCTTCGAGTTTGCCTACTGTTTGCACAAGGGCCAAAAGCGGAAATCAGGGGATCCCTACATCGCCCATCCGGTGGCCGTGGCCAGCCTGTTGCGGGAGTTGGGGGGTGACGCCGTTACCGTAGCTGCTGGCCTTCTGCACGATGTTGTCGAAGATACGGAAGTTACCCTGGAGGCCCTAGAGGCCGAATTTGGCCCTGAGGTTCGCCTGCTGGTGGAGGGGGTAACCAAGCTTTCTCAGTTTAATTTCTCCAGCAAAACGGAGCAGCAAGCAGAAAACTTCCGCCGCATGTTTGTGGCCATGGCCAAGGATATCCGGGTCATTGTGGTCAAGTTGGCGGATCGCTTGCACAACATGCGCACGCTGCAATATCTGCCCCCCCACAAGCAAAAACAGATTGCAGCCGAAACTATGGAGATCTTCGCCCCCTTGGCCAACCGGCTGGGGATCTGGCATTTCAAGTGGGAACTGGAAGACTTGGCCTTTAAGTACCTGGACTACGAAGCCTATCGCCAGATTCAAGAGCTGGTCAACGCCAAGCGTAGCGAGCGAGAGGCAGAGATCCAAGCGTTTATTGAAGAGCTGCGGAAGCACCTCATTCAAGGGGGGCTAGAGCACTTTGAGATTAGCGGGCGGCCCAAGCACCTGTACGGCATCTACCGCAAGATGCAGCAGCAGCGCAAAGAATTTCACGAGATCTACGATCTCCTGGCCGTGCGGGTTATCGTGCAAACCGTGAGCGAATGCTACCGGGTGCTGGCGGTCGTTCACAACTGTTTTCGCCCCATTCCGGGTCGTTTCAAAGACTACATTGGCTTGCCCAAGGCCAACCGCTACCAATCTTTGCATACGGCTGTGATCGGCCTACAGGGCCGACCGGTGGAGGTGCAGATCCGCACCGAAGAGATGCACCGCGTGGCCGAATACGGCATTGCCGCCCACTGGAAGTACAAAGAAGCCGGCAGCACCCCCGTGAAGCCCGAGGAAGAGCGCTTTACCTGGCTGCGGCAACTGTTGGAGTGGCAAAACGACCTCAAGGACGACAAAGAATACCTGGACACCATTCGCGAGAACCTATTTGAGAGCGAGGTTTACGTCTTTACGCCCAAAGGAGACTTGCTGGCCCTGCCCCAGGGATCCTGCCCGGTGGACTTTGCCTATCGCATTCACTCTGAAATTGGGGATCACTGTGCCGGGGCGCGGGTGAACAACAAGATCGTGCCCTTGAATACCCGCCTGCGCAATGGCGACATTGTCCAAATCATCACCCACAAGAACGCCCACCCCAGCCTGGACTGGATCAATTTTGTAGCCACCAGCTCGGCCCGCAACCGCATTCGCCAATGGTTTAAGCGCTGCAATCGCGAGCAAAACATCGCCCGGGGCCGGGACTTGCTGGAGCGGGAGCTGGGCAAAACGGGGTTCGATGCGCTGCTCAAGTCGGAGCGGATGCAAAAGGTGGCCGAGAAGCTCAACTACACCAGCGTGGACGACCTGCTGGCGGCGCTGGGCTATGGAGAGGTCACCCCCACGCAGGTGCTCCATCGGCTGCAGGAGGTGAGCAAGCCGGCAGTCTCTCCCCCGCCAGAGGAGGGATCCCTTGAGGAAGCCAAGCTGCTGCTGCCGCGGGCCGATGGGAGCCGAGGTTCCAGCCGATCCCAATCTCCCATCCTGGGGGTGGAGGGTCTGAAACACCAGTTGGCCAAATGTTGCAACCCGCTGCCAGGGGATCCCATCCTGGGCGTGGTTACCCGCTTCAAGGGTATCACCATTCATCATCGCGATTGTCCGCGGGTGGCTCAGGTTCCGGGCGAGCGGCTGGTGCCGGTGCGCTGGAACGAGGAGCAATTACGGCAGAGCACCCAGATCTACCCTGTGGAACTGCGCCTGGAGGTCATTGACCGCGTTGGCGTGCTGCGGGACATCCTTTCCCGTCTTTCGG
>NZ_JANSHG010000203.1:0-3349 GCF_047461555.1 Synechococcus sp. WC101 | reverse complement strand
CTTGAGGGCAGTGTTCAACCCTTGCCGCAAGATTGAAGTTTAGACAGGGATACTGGCAGTCAACTATAGATAGATCCTTGCCCCATGATAGTTTCGGAAGCGGTCTGGCTGCCGGCTCAGGCGGACTGGGCCTAAGCTCCCATCCCGGAGTAGTGTTGCAAACCCTTGCGCCACAGCCAGCGGTTGACCAGCCAAAACAGAACCAGCCAGGCCAGGCCCATGGCAAAACCGCGCGGGATATCTTGCGGGATCCCCACCCAGAGGCTGGCGGGAAAATGCACCAAGTAGGGAAAGGGCGTCCAGGCCAAGGCCTGACGCACCGCCGGCGGAAACACCTCCAGAGGGGCGATCACCCCTGAGAGAAATAGGTACACCAAAAAGTGGAATTGCTCCAAGGCCGATATTCGCTCCACCCAAAAGGCCAGCAGCGCCAGGGTGTACTGCATGAGAAAGCGCAGGGCAAACGCCAACAAAATGGCCAGGGATCCCAGCGCCACTTGTTGCCAAGACGGGATCCAAAAAGCGCGGGGGTAGAGCAGGAAAAAGAGGGCAATCAAAGCCACGGTAAAGGGGAGGCGGGCCAGGCGTTCCATCAGGTGGCTGGCCACATGGTGCCAAGCGGGATCCAGAGGCTGCAACAGAAGGGGCGAGAGTCTTCCCTCCACCACCTCCCGCTCAAAGTCCCAGATTACCCAGATGATGCTGAACTGGCGCACCAGGAACACGGCCAGGAAATAGCGGATGAACTCTAGGGAAGACAGCGAGAAATCTCCTGAACGGGCCGCCTCGCTCCAGAGCCCCATCATGATCAAGGGCAGGGATCCGGCCAAGGCCCACAGGAGCAGCTCCGCCCGGTACTCCAGCATGTAGGCGTAGTAGGCGGCAAAGAGCGCGCTCAGCTTGCGAAAAAAGGCGTTCATTGAGGTTCTGAAGGGGCAAGGGGGTACAAGGTGGGCAACAGGCTGGCCAAATTGACCACCGCCCCCACCACGACAATGGCGGGCGGCGCCGCAGGCGAGGGCTGACCGGCCAGAGACTCCAAACGGAGCAGATGAATCTCTTGCTCCGGGGTGGTGCCCCAGCGGATCAAGGCGACTGGGGTAGCGGGATCTTTTCCTCCCGCTAACAATTCGGCAGCGATGTAGCCGAGGTTGTGCATGCCCATGTAGATCACCAAGGTTTCTACGGCCTCGGCTAGGGCACGCCAATTGACCTGGGGGCGGTATTTGCCTGCCGCCTCGTGGCCAGTAACAAAAGCAACCGAGGAGCTGAGGTCGCGATGGGTGAGGGGGATCCCGGCATAGGCGCTGGCGGCCATGCCCGCTGTAATTCCCGGCACCACCTCCACCGGGATCCCGGCCTGCACCAGGGCCAGCATCTCCTCTCCCCCCCGCCCAAACATGAAGGGATCCCCGCCCTTGAGGCGCACCACCACGGCTGCCGTCTGGGCTTTCTCGATCAGCAAGGCGGTGATCTGTTCCTGAGGAAGGGTGTGGGCGCCGCAGTGTTTGCCGGCGTAGATCCGCTCTGCTGTGGGCGGGATCAAATCCAAAATGGGGGATCCCACCAGGGCATCGTAGATGACCACGTCCGCATGGGCGAGCAGGGCCTTGCCCTTCACCGTCAGCAGTCCCGGATCCCCAGGTCCTGCCCCCACCAGATACACTTTGCCCATCTCGAGTCCCAATCGTTTTCCGGAGATATCTATTCTGCTGGAACAGGACAGTTTTGACCAACCAACTCTACTTCCAGGTCAGACAGGCCGTCTGCAGGGTCTCCTGAATGGCCTGCACCAGTTGGGGATCCCGCCAGAGGGGCGGCTCCACCGTGATCTGCAACAAGGGCCATTCTCGCTGCAGCCGCTGAGCCTGTTCCTGTAAAGCGCGCAGCAGACCGCCCGGAAAGAGAAAAAACGGCAGCACCCGCAGGCGATACTGGCCGAGGCGCAGGCAATGGATTACGGCCGCTTCCAGTGTGGGGGGCTGGGCGGCAAAAGCCACATGCAAGCGGATTCCGGGCAAGCGCTGTTCCAGAGCTTGGATCCCGGCCTGGAGCTGGGCGGCAAATCCCGGCAGGCGGCTGCCATGGCCAAACAGGATCCAGCCGTGGGTCAGTTCCCCCAACCGCTGCGCCGCTGCCACCCGCGCTGCCACCAGATCAAGCAGGGCTGGATGCTGGCCAATCGGCGGTGTCAACAGCAGCTTCAGGTGCGGCCAGCGAGCTTGAACCTGCTCCAGGGCAGCCGGCAAGTCCTCCTCCACATGGGATCCCCCGCCCATAAACAGCGACAGCAGCACCACCGGCCCCTCCAGGCGGGCTGTCAGGTGTCTGTGAATCTGCTCCGCCAGGCTCAGAGGCTGACCTTCCAACTGGGCCAGCTCCACCGGTTGAGGAGCCAGCCGCTGCCGCACCCGGGCCAGCAAATCCGCCGCCGCTTGCTGGTATTCGGGATCCCGGCTGCCGTGACAGACCAAAAACACCAGGGGAGGTGAAGACATGACAGAGCTTAGGGATCCAGACGCACTTGTTCCATTTTGCTCCCTACTGGCAAGGTTTCGCGCCAGATCTGGACGTATGATTTGAGATAATGTACACGCCCCTTTTCTAGACTCGCCGGCCCTTTCCCAGGGTTTCATGTCATTTGAGAACCGCTCCACTGCCCCCGAACTGCTGATCCACGTTTTGCGGGAGGGCTTGACCGAATCTACCCATTATTGCCAAGCCGTGGTGGCCGATAGCCGCGGGCGCTCCCTGGCCGTAGCCGGCAAAAGCACCACACCCGTCTTTGCCCGCTCTGCCCTCAAGCCCTTTCAGGCGCTGGCCATGCTCTCCACAGGCATCCGCGAGCGCTATCGGCTTGGCGAGAAAGACATCGCCATCATGTGCGCCTCCCATCAGGGCACTACGGCCCATGCGCGGCAAGTGTTCAGCATGCTCTGGCGCGCCGATCTTTCCCCCGAGCTGCTGGTCTGCCCCACCCCATCCGGCAAGCCCAGCCCCCTCTGCCACAACTGCTCCGGCAAACATGCCGGCATGCTCCTGGCCAGCCGCGCTCAGAACTGGACTCTGCAGGACTACGCCCAGCGGCAACACCCCGTCCAGGCCCTGGTGCGGGCCAAGTTGGCCGACTTGTTGCAAATGCCCTCAGAAGAGTTTTTGTTTGCTCGTGACGACTGTGGCGTGCCCACCTACCAGCTACAACTCAACCACCTGGCTTCCCTATATGCCCAACTGACCGCCGGCGAGCGGCCGGACTTGGAGGCCATCGCCCGCGCCATGACCCACCACCCCGAAATGGTGGCTGGTGAGGGATGTTTCGACACCGAATTGATGCGGGCCACCCAGGGAG
>NZ_JANSHG010000202.1:0-3440 GCF_047461555.1 Synechococcus sp. WC101 | reverse complement strand
GGGTCTGGGACGAGCAGGATTCGGAGCTCTTGCGGCAACGGCAGGCGGAGCTGGAACGGGAAGGGATCCCTGTCCACTTGGGCCAGCCTTTTCAACTGCTGCCGGGAGTGAAGCAGGTGGTGGTCAGCCCGGGCATTGCCTGGGATCACCCGCTGCTGCAAGAGGCGCGGCGGCAAGGGATCGAGGTGGTGGGAGAGGCGGAGCTGGCCTGGCCGTTTCTTGAGCACCTGCCTTGGGTGGGGATCACGGGCACCAACGGCAAAAGCACCACCACGGCCCTGGTGGCGGAGATGTTCAAGGCGGCAGGGCTCGAAGGGATCCCTTGCGGCAACATTGGCTTGCCCCTGTCCCAAGTGGCTCTGGAGACTTGGCAAGGGCAGCGTCGGCCAGATTGGATCGTGGCAGAGCTGAGCAGCTACCAACTGGAGGCCAGCAGCCGCCTGATGAAGAGCTCCCCTGGCAGCCCACCCCGCATTGGAGTGTGGACAACTTTCACCCCAGATCACCTAGAGCGGCACGGCACGCTGGAGCGCTATGCCAGCTTTAAGGCGCGGCTGCTGGAGCGGGCCCAGTGGCGGGTGGTCAATGGCGAGGACCCCTACCTCTTTCGCCGGCGGCGAGACTGGGAAAATACCTACTGGGTTTCGCTGCAGGATCCACAAGCGGATGTCTTCCTGCGAGGGAGCACGCTTTACATCCAGGGGGAGGCGGTGGCGGAGCTGGAGGACTTTGCTGAGCGCTGCCCTGGCTCACACAACTTGCAAAACTTGCTCTTGGCAGCAGCGGCTGCTCATCTAGCCGGGATCCCCAACGCTGCCGTTCAAGCCGCCATCCGCTCTTTTGCCGGCATGCCCCATCGGCTGGAACGGGTGGCCCAAATCCAGGTGGGATCTACCCCCATCCGCTTTGTCAACGACAGCAAGGCCACCAACTACGAGGCCGGCTGGGTAGCGCTCAACGCCCTCTCCCCGCCCATTATCCTCATTGCCGGGGGAAGGGCCAAACAGGGGGATCCCTCAGCCTGGCTGCGGCTTATTCAGGCTAAGGTGGCCCGCGTGTTGCTCATTGGGGAGGCTGCCCCTGCCCTGGCCCAGGCCCTCCAGGAGATCCGCTATACTGACCTCGAGATCCTGCCAACGCTAGATGTGGCGGTGGAAAGGGCTTTTGTAGCTGCTTGCTCCCTAGCGCAAGCCCTGGACAATCCGGCCCAGCCCATCACCGTCTTGCTCTCGCCTGCTTGTGCCAGCTTTGACCAGTACTCCAGCTTTGAGCACCGTGGCCACCACTTCCGCGCCTGCTGCCAAGCCCTTGTGGGATCCCTGGAATGCTGAAGCCCGCTGGCTGCGCTGGCTGACGCTGGTCTGGTTGGGGATGGGACTAGCGATGCTGTTTTCCGCCTCCTACCCGGTGGCGCAGCAGACTACCGGCGATGGCCTCTATTTCTTTAAGCGCCAGGTGCTCTGGTCAGGGCTGGGGCTGGTCTGCTTCACCATCCTAGTGCGCATCCCCTTGCAGCGCTGGTTCCCCTGGGCGGGGATCCTCTGCCTGCTGGGCATTGGCTTGGTCTGGGCCACCCACGTGCCAGGGCTGGGGGTTTCCCGCCTGGATGCCAGCCGCTGGCTGGATCTAAAGGTGATCCCGATTATTCAGCCTGCGGAATTGCTCAAGCCCCTGTTGGTGCTGCAGGGATCCTGGGTGTTTGGCCGTTGGTTTTACCATCCCCTCTGGTTTCGCGGCGTCTGGGTCGGGCTCTTTGCTTTGGCGCTGCTGGGGATCCTCATCCAGCCCAACTTGGGTACCACCGCCATCTGCGGCCTTACCCTCTGGGTCATGGCCTGGACGGCTGGGCTCCCCCTTTTTACCCTCTTGGCTACCGCGGGACTGGGGATCTTGGCGGCTGGGGTGAGCATTCTCAGCAAAGACTACCAGCGGCGGCGCATCTTAGCCTTTTTGGATCCCTGGGGGAATGCTCAGGGGGACGGCTACCAGTTGGTGCAGAGCCTTTTGGCTATTGGCTCAGGTGGCTGGTGGGGCAAAGGCTATGGTCTTTCCCTACAAAAGCTGTTCTACCTGCCCATCCAGTACACGGACTTCATCTTTGCTGTGTATGCAGAAGAGTTTGGCCTGGTGGGATCCCTTTTCTTCCTGGGGCTATTGAGCGCCTACACCTGGGTCAGCTTGCGGGTTATGCGGCGCTGTCTCGACCTGCCTGCCCAGCTGGTGGTCTGCGGCTGTCTGATGTTTTTGGTAGGGCAGGCACTGCTGAATATCGGCGTGGTCAGCGGCCTACTGCCGACTACAGGGGTGCCCTTGCCCCTGTTTAGCTACGGCGGCAGCTCGATCCTGGCGGGGCTGATCATGGCGGGGCTGTTGGTCCGGGCCGCCCGCGAGGTGGGCTAAGGCCTGTAAGCTTCTCACTCGGCAGCCAGTAGATAAAGACTTGGGGGTTCAGAGGGGATCAATCGGTAGGGATCCGCCTGGTTAATCTCTCGACAGAGGTGAGCAAAAGACTGGAGACCTTCGAGGCGCTCCGTGAGCTCGCTGAGGATATCCAAGTATTCGGCCAGGGCAGCTTGGGCAAGATACCAAGATTTGTCCAGCTCTTGGAAATAGGTCATCTGGAACTCGACGGAGAGGTTCTTTTCTCTGAGGAAGCGCTGCTCCGGCGTAAGGGCTGGGTCGAAGGGAGAAAGACGAGCAATGCGCTGGATGCGCTCGCTAGAGATGCGGCCAGCAAAGCCGGGAGCTTTGTACGTGTAGGCCGTCCGGAGCTGAGGCCGATCCGCTGGCAAGAGAGCTGCACACCACCTTTCGCTCAGTTCCCGAAAACGAGGAACCTCGAGGTTCAGGACATCAACAGCATCTTGAAGGTACCCATGTTTAAGCAGAAGCTGGGATTCCGCCGCTAGGGAAACTGCCCAACCCTTGAGAGCAATATCGCTGAGCAATAGGCAGTGGGCCTGGCGCTCAACAGGGATCTGATGGGCTTGGTCAGAGAAAAAAATTCGGATATTTCCTGTCCTTCCTCGATGCTGTTCTCGAGGTTAAGTAGCCACGACCTCAGCTCCTTATCACCTCTCGTAGAGGCTTTAATGAAGTTATAGCAGTCTTTAAAAAGAGAGCCGACCATCCACCGCCTGGTACTAGGATCTACATCCGACGCTTCAGAAGAGTTAGCTCCCCAGGCACATTGAGCATAAAAGAGTGCAATAGCAGAGAGAGGGACGATGCAAGGCGGCTCTGGAAGAGCCAGAATCTCCTGAATTTCTTCCCTCAGCTCCTCGATCCTTTGCTCTAGAGGGTTGTCGGTTTGATTCCGCATGTCAACCCTGTTGAGCAAGAAGACCATCAAACTGGTTTGACCTCTGAGAAACTCTACGACATCCTTTAGCTCTCTCAAGAGAGTTTCCCGTCCTTGCCAATCTGTCTGAGAGTAATCC
>NZ_JANSHG010000201.1:0-3445 GCF_047461555.1 Synechococcus sp. WC101 | reverse complement strand
GATCTACAACAGCTTGAACGGCGACAGCAACGTGGCCTTTTTCAAACAACTGAAAGGGGCAGGGCTGGGGCCAGATCGCTATCCTTCCATGTCCGTCAGCATTGCTGAAGAAGAGGTACAGGCCATCGGCCCCGAATTCTTGGAAGGGCACTTCGCCGCCTGGAACTACTTTATGACGGTGGATACGCCTGCCAACAAGAAGTTTGTGGAGGCTTTCAAGGCAGAATACGGCCAAAACCGCGTCACCAACGACCCGATGGAAGCCGCCTACATCATGGTTTACATCTGGAAGCAGGCAGTGGAAAAAGCGGGAACAGTGGAAATCGACGCCGTGCGGCAGGCAGCCTATGGCCAGACCTTTGATGCGCCAGAAGGCTTGGTAACCATGAACACCAATCACCACCTGACCAAGTATGTGCGGATCGGCCAGGTGCGCTCCGATGGCTTGTTTGATGTCATCTTTTCTACGGATGCCGTGGAGCCGCAGCCCTGGAACCAGTTTGTGGCAGAGACCAAGGGCTTTGCCTGCGATTGGTCAGATCCGGCCAAGGGCGGTCGCTACAAAGTCAGCTAGTCCTGGCCAGGGCTGGGATCCCTTGCCGTTTGGATAGGGTCGGGGATCCCGCCTAGATGCTCGGTTAGCCTCCCTAGTTTAGTTGGAAGGAGGATCCCCTGCCCATGACCTTGCTCTTGGATAGCTTGTTTAACGGCCTTAGCATCGGCACCGTCTTGCTGATAGCCGCCTTGGGCTTGGCCATTGTTTTCGGCCTCATGGGGGTCATCAACATGGCCCATGGGGAGCTGATGATGTTGGGGGCCTACACCACTTTTGTGGTTCAAAATGCCTTTCGTCCCCTAGGGGATCCCTGGCGGGATCTGTATATCTTCCCGGCTTTGGTGGCAGCCTTTGCCGTCACTGCTCTGGTAGGGCTGGCCTTGGAGCGGGGGGTGATCCGCTTTTTGTATGGCCGACCCTTGGAGACCCTTTTGGCCACCTGGGGCGTGAGCCTGATCTTGCAGCAGTTTGTGCGCAGCGTCAATTGGGTGCTGGCTTTCCGCTTGGGGGCCTTCGCGGTGCTCTTTTTTGGCGGCTGGTGGCTCTTGGCCAGGCGGGCGGATTGGCCGCGTCTCAAGGGGTGGACGCTGGCGCTGCTACTGGTGCTTTCCACGGCCATTGCAGCGGTGGGGGGGCGGGTGCTGGCGCAAACCTATGCTTTAGCAGTCACTCAACCCTGGTTTGGAGCCCAGAACAAAGATGTGACCGCTCCCCGTTGGCTGGGGGGTGGGATCCCGGTGGGCAACCTGTTTTTGCCCAATACCCGCCTGTTTATCATCGCCCTCACCATCCTCTGCATCCTAGGGCTGTACTTCTTCTTGCAACGCACCCGCTGGGGGTTGCGCATCCGGGCGGTTACCCAAAATCGAGCCATGAGTGCCTGTGTAGGGATCCCTACGCAAAAGGTGGATGCCCTCACCTTTGCCGTCGGCTCGGGTCTGGCGGGAGTGGCCGGCGTAGCGGTCAGCCTGCTGGGATCCGTGGGGCCGAACACCGGCCAAAACTACATCGTGGATACCTTTATGGTGGTCGTCGTGGGGGGTGTCGGTAAGCTTTTGGGCAGCATTGTGGCAGCGCTTGGGATCGGGATTGCCAACTTTGTCATCGGTTCCGGGACGCTGGCTTTGATTTTTCCCAACGTGCCCATCCTGACCGATACCCTCAACTTTTTTGCCACCACGAGCATGGCCAAGGTGATGGTCTTTGCTTTGATCGTGGCCTTTTTGCAGGTGCGACCTCGGGGCCTTTTCCCCGAAGAAGGTCGTATGGTGGATGCCTAGGGAATGATCTCGCTTGGCGAAAACTCTAGGACCAGACTCTCCATCTTCTACTCCCTCACAAAGCCCATGAAACTGGTTCATTCCCCCCGTGCTGATCATGAAGTGGCTGCTCCCGCCGCGGGTGGGGATCCCAATTCTTCTCGCAAGCTTCTGTGGGAGGCCGGGATCCTCATCGTTTTGGTGCTGGCCTTGATCTTTGTGGCCCCAACTGTGCTGTCTGGCTTTCGGCTCAACTTGTTGGGGCGGTTTCTGGCCCTCAGCATTGTAGCTTTGGGGATCGACCTCATCTGGGGCTATACCGGCATGCTCAGCCTGGGGCATGGGGTGTTCTTTGCCTTGGGGGGCTACGCTCTGGGGATGCACCTGAAATTGCAATTGCCGGAAGGTCAGATACCGGAGTTTTTCAGCCTCTATGGGGTAACGGAATTACCTTGGTTTTGGTACCCCTTTTATTCTTTTCCGTTCACGGTTGTTGCTGTTGTCTTGATCCCGGCTTTGGTGGCAGCAGCCCTGGGATATTTGGTGGTGAGAAATCGCATTCGAGGGGTTTATTTCTCCATTCTAACTCAGGCCACCACGATTATTTTCTTTAACTTCTTCAACGGCCAACAGCGCTTAATTAATGGCACCAACGGCCTGACCAACTTCCAGACTTTGTTTGGCCTGGATGTCAACTCGTCCGAGATGCGCTTCGTTGTCTATGTCACTACAGTTCTGGCGGTGGTTTTGGCTTACCTTCTCTGTCGTTGGCTGACCAGCGGCCTATTCGGTCGGATCCTGGTAGCCATTCGAGATGACGAGCCGCGGGTTCGTTTTTCCGGCTACGATCCCACCGGCTTTAAAGTGCTGGTGTTTGCCGTGTCTGCTGCCCTGGCAGGCATTGCCGGAGCTTTGTTTACCTTGCAAACTGGGATCATCTCTCCCAATGCGATGGCCGTTCCCTTTTCCATTGAAATGGTGATCTGGGTGGCGGTGGGCGGTCGGGCCAGTTTGGTGGGGGCAGTGCTGGGGGCTCTGTTGGTCAACTTTGCCAAGAGCTTGCTGAGCGAAAATTTTCCGGAGATTTGGCTGTTTTTCCAGGGGGGATTGTTCCTGTTGGTGGTGCTGGTGCTGCCGGATGGACTGGTGGGTTGGGTGCGCACCCAAGGCAGGCAGCTTTGGGTCACCGTTCAGCTTTGGCGCAGGCGCTTGGCAGATACTTCCCCAGCTTAAATCTGGCTTTCTGTCGATGTGCATCATACGCAAGGTGCAAGTTCAGAGTAAAAGGATCCCAGATCTGATGGGTAAGCCAGCGATGCCAAGTGTCCTCTCTTATTTATTTGATGGGTTGAGTTTGATGGGTTGAGAACCCTGTTCGCCCTCTGCCCTTTCCGTTCTTGGATGTGATCCCCATGCTTACTGCAGCTCCCACCGCCACCCGACAAATTTTACAAACTCAGGATCTCACCGTCAGCTTTGATGGCTTCAAGGCTTTGGACAGGCTGAACTTCTCTCTGGAGGAAGGGGAGCTGCGGGTGGTCATCGGCCCCAATGGGGCAGGCAAGACTACGTTTCTCGATGTGCTGACGGGCAAGGTTAAGCCTACTCGAGGCCGGGTGCTGTTTAAAGG
>NZ_JANSHG010000200.1:0-3489 GCF_047461555.1 Synechococcus sp. WC101 | reverse complement strand
GCTGGGATATAGGGGGGTACAGAGCGGGGCTTCCAGGACTACGTCCCGCTAGCGCGAACGGCGGATTAGCTAAAGCCCGCATGGGCGGGCATTGAACCCAAAGCAAGGCCGCACAGAGAAATTGCAGCAGGCCAGGAACTTTTCACCCATCCCAGCAGCCGGGATCCCCCTCAAAACGAAGAGCGAGATTCCACCCCACCGAGGCAAAGGGGATCCCTTGCTTGCTCTTGAGCTGGCTCCACCTGCAGGGATCCACTCTTGAGCAACTGCTCAGCCAAACGGTGGTGGAGGGCGTGGCCCGCCTTGTAGGCCACAATGTGCCCCTGCAAGCGGCAGCCCAACAAGCTGAGATCTCCTAGTAAATCTATCAGCTTATGGCGCACCGGCTCATCCGGGAAGCGCAACGGCCCCAACCACTCGGTTTTGCTGCAGACGATAGCATTTTCCAAGCTGCCCCCCTGAATCAGCCCCTGTTGGCGGGCCAGCTCCGCATCCTGTTGGCGGGCGAAGGTGCGGGCCGGGGCAATGGATTGGACAAAGTCCGCCCTGTTCTCCCGCCAGCTCAGCCACTGTTGGCCGATAGGGCAGTCGGCAAAATCGATGCCATAGGTAAAGCGAAACCCGGGGTAGGGCACGGCGCTGACAAAGGCTTCCCCTGCCCAGACCGTGACCGGCTCCTGGATCACCCCCAGCAGGGCCGGCTGCTCCTGGGCCAGGATCCCGGCTTGGGCAACGGCCTCCACAAAGGGCAGGGCGGAGCCATCCAGAATCGGCAGCTCCGGCCCCTCCACCTCGATGCGGCAGTTGTCGATGCCCAGCACGTAAAGAGCGGCCAACAAGTGTTCCACCGTCTGCACCTGGACAGGGGGGGATCCCTGCTGTAGACGGGTGCAGAGAGCGGCAGGGGCCAGGGATCCCAACCGAGCGGGGATGGGAGGGGAGCCCGGCTGATCCACCCGCACAAAGACTCGACCGCTGCTGGCAGGGGCCGGATGCAGGCTACAGCGAACCGGCAGGCCGGTGTGCAGGCCCACCCCCTCTAGGGAAATAGAGCTGGCCAAGGTGTGTTGTTGTTCTCTCATAGGTCTCTATGGCCAACGCTCTTGGCCCCGGTCGAAAACGCGATAGTAGAGTTCCCGATAGCCAACGCGCAGGCTGCTGCTGGCGTCTGCCAATTTGCCTTTGCGACTGCCGTAGGCGCTGAACACCTCGTAAGTATCTCCCTCAAAGAAAAACGAGGAGACATCGGAAACCTCTTCCCCCCCCAACAACTGCCAACGCCCCCCCCGAAATCGCAGCCGGTAGTGGGCCCTGTCCAAGCTACCGGAGGGGCGGTCGATGGCGGCGTCGATGCGGCCCTCGTACTCCGGCGGCTCGGCTCCTGCTATGGGTCGAACCTCGACGGAGATATCGCGGTAACGGCAGTTGGGGCGGCTGCACAGGCGGATCGAGCGCATGGCCTCGGCAATGGCTTCCAGCCGCTGTCGCGCCTCGGCCAGAGAAAAGTGCTCCGCACCGCTATCGCGAACGAGCTGGGGCGACACCTGAGTCGGCTCTGCTGCTGGGGAGAGCGACGAATGGGCAGCCAAGGCTGGGGATCCCCAGCAGCACCCCAGCAGCAATAGGCACATCCAACTCAGCCAACGGCGGTAGGCGGATCCCATCGGCGCAATCTATGACAAGATCTAACTCCTCTACTTTAGGGGATCCCTATCTGCGATTTCTGAGCAATGCCGGCATCGTCCAACTGGGCTCAGGAGCGATTGGCGCAGGTACGCCTTGTGTTAGTGCGGCCGGCAGGGCCGCGCAATCTCGGGGCCATTGCCCGCGTGATGAAAAACATGGGCCTGCGGCAGTGGGTGTTGGTGGATCCCCAATGCGATCCCCTCGACGCAGAAGCAGTCACCATGGCCGTGCATGC
This sequence comes from Synechococcus sp. WC101, assembly GCF_047461555.1. NCBI lineage: Bacteria > Bacillati > Cyanobacteriota > Cyanophyceae > Synechococcales > Synechococcaceae > Synechococcus > Synechococcus sp. WC101. The sequence goes on along the minus strand of NZ_JANSHG010000200.1, from coordinate 1,568 downwards.
GACGGACTTGCTCCGCCAAGCCCGGCAGGTGCCAACCTTAGCCGAGGCCCTTCAGGGATGTGTGCAGGTATTCGGGACAGCAGGCCGCCGCGAGCCCTACCCGCCCGAATGGCAAATTCAGTCTCCCCGCCAGGCTTTCCCGGAGCTGCTGGCTGCTGGCCCTGCCGCTCTGGTGTTTGGCCCTGAAGATCGGGGCTTGAGCAACGAAGAGCTGGCCCTCTGCCATCGCCAGATCCAGATCCCCACCGATCCGGCCTACCCTTCCCTGAACTTGGCCCAGGCAGTGGGCATCTGTTGCTACGAGCTGCGCACCCTCCTCTGCCAGAATCTTCCCCCGCCAGTGACCAGCTCTGGGATCTCAAAGCCGGCTCCCTTCGAGCTGCTGGAGGGTTTTTTCGGCCACCTGGAGGCGCTGTTGCTGCAAATTGGCTACCTGCACCCCCACACCGCTCGCCGCAAGATGGTCAAGCTGCGCGCCCTCTTTCACCGCGCCGGCCTGACCGTGTCCGAGGTGGCCCTGTTACGCGGGATCCTGCGACAACTCCAGTGGAGCCAAAAATCTTCTCCTCGAGAACCCCCAAAAAAAGAGGATCCTCATCCTGCTGAGAGTGGATCCTAGCTGCCGCGGCCTCTGGCCGGCTGCCTCTGAAAACAAACCTCTGGGAACTGAGACAAGGGAATCCAGCTAGGTCTGGATGGTCTCCCTGCGGCAAACTTGATTTGACGGAGAGGGTGGGATTCGAACCCACGGTGGCTTGCGCCACGACAGTTTTCAAGACTGCTTCCTTAAACCACTCGGACACCTCTCCAGAACCTATCTTAGGCTGTGCAGTTGCCGCTTGTGCAGCTCGAGGGGTCCTGCTATCCCTGCTAACGGGTTGTGGGGAGGAATGGGGATCCGCTATAACCCACTGAGGGATCCCTGGCTATGCGATGAGAGGACATTTTTGCCCAGGTCAGGTGCAACTTCTGGCTTGGCTGTCGCTAGCGTTGTTGGCTGCCTGTCGCCCTTGGCCAGACGCATCTCCTTCCGAAGCTGCCCCCCCGGATCCGGTGCTGCGCCACATCGGCGAAGATGGCACCCATTTTGAGGCTTCCGTGGGCGATACCCGCGCTCTCCCTCCCCACTTCCCGCACCAGTTGCGCTTGCCCGACGCCACCGTCATCTCTTCGGGGCAAATTTGGGATCAGGAAGGAGGGCTTGCCTCCCTGATTTTGCAGACCTCTCAACCTCTCTCGGAGATCGCCGCCTACTACCGCCGCACCCTCTGGGGCCGGGGCTGGGATCTCCTCTCCGATCTCGAGCAGGCCGGCGGCATCCGCACGCTGGTGTTCGAGTCTCCCCCTCGCCCCGACAGGCCGCCCCAGCAGGCGGTCATCCAAGTGGGATCCCCCCGCCGCGGGCCGGATCAGGTGGAGTATCGCGATATCCTGATTTTGCTGAGTACCGTCGTCCCTGGCGGCGAAGCGCAGCCTGCCGCTGCAGCCGCTCCCTAGAGCATGCCTGTCTATACTCAAGCGATTGAAATTGCCGCTGGCGTGGCCCAGGTGGAGCGCTGTCTAATCGA
>NZ_JANSHG010000199.1:0-3502 GCF_047461555.1 Synechococcus sp. WC101 | reverse complement strand
GCCCCTGGCCGAGGAGGCGAATGCCAACGTCACCAAGCTGATTGTGGAACAATTGCTGTATTTGCAGTACGAGGATCGGGAAAAGCCGATCAAGATGTACATCAACTCGACGGGCACCTACAGCTACGACACGGCAGCTTTTGCCATTCTGGATACGATGAACTACATCAAGCCGCCGGTGCATACCATCTGCATTGGCAATGCCATTGGCATGGCGGCCATGCTGTTGGCGGCGGGCGCCAAGGGGTTCCGGGCCAGTTTGCCCAATGCCACGATCGTGCTGCATCAGCCGTATGGGGGCACCCGTGGACAGGCCAGCGATATTGAAATTCGCACCCGCGAGATCTTGACCTTGCGCAACATGATGCTGGAGGAATTATCTCGCAGCACGGGCCAGCCCATAGAGCGCATCAAGAAGGATACGGAGCGGCTGTTTTTCATGACTCCGGAAGAGGCCAAAGCCTACGGTCTTATCGATCAGGTGTTGACCAGCTCCAAAGCCCTGCCGAAGTTGGCAACAGCCAAAAGCTGAAGCAGAGGGATCCGTCGATGGTTCAGGTCCCTGTACAGCCTTTAACGGCGGAGGAGTACCTACGCCTCAAAAGCTGGCCTTATGAAGGACGGCTTGAACTTGAAGACGGGTATATTCGGGAAGTGCCAACTGAGGAGCGCATTAACACCCTCATTGAGCTGTTTCTGATTGCGGAATTGCTCAAGTTTTTGCCCGTCCAACGCCTGAGCTTGGGCCAAGTTGAGGTCGAAGTGCCCGCAGCCAAGGCTCGGTTTCGCAACCCAGATGTGATGGTTTTACATCCTGACCATGTGAGCTTGCTGGGGAACGGTCGCGGAACCCTTCGGCTGCCCATGCCCCCGCCGCTGCTGGTGGTGGAAGTGGTTTCTCCTGGAATAGACAATGAAAAACGTGATTATCAAGACAAGCGCAAAGACTATGCTGCCCGTGGGATCCTGGAATACTGGATTGTGGATCCCGCCAAGCAGTCGGTGTCGCGCTGGGTTGGCGGGGAATACGAAGACGAGGTTAAAACCGGCCCTGAACGCATTGTTTCCTCGGTTTTGCCCCAGCTAGATTTGAGCGCGCAAGACCTCTTGCAAGCGCATCGTTCTGTGTAGTGTTCTGTACTTTGCCAGGAGAAACTTATGCCGATTGGAGTGCCTCGCGTTCCCTACCGTCTGCCCGGTGAGCCCTACAGCCAGTGGATCAGCCTCGACGACCGCCTGTACCAAGAGCGGATCTTGTTTATCGGCGAGCCCATCGACGACAACCTGGCCAATACCATCGTGGGGGTGATGCTCTACCTCAACTCCCAGGATCCGCAAAAGGATATTGTGATGTACATCAACTCTCCTGGTGGCTCTGTAACGGCGGGCATGGCCATTTACGACACCATGAACCACGTCAAGCCCGACATTGTTACCGTTTGCGTGGGCCAAGCAGCCTCGATGGGGGCCTTCTTGCTGGCTGCCGGCACCAAGGGAAAACGCTTTGCCCTGCCCCACTCCCGCATCATGCTGCACCAGCCTTCCCTGGGGATGATCCAAGGTCAGGCCAGCGATATCGAAATTCGCGCCCGCGAAACTTTGCGGGTCAAGCGGCGTATGAATGAGCTCTTGGCGCAAATGACTGGCCAGCCGCTGGAGAAAATCGAGCGGGATGTGGAGCGGGATTTCTACCTCTCGGCTACGGAAGCCCAAGCCTACGGCATTGTAGACCGAGTGATCCAAGAGCGCTCGGAAGCAATGGCCGGCTAAGGGGGATTTTGGCTCGCTGCAAAAAGACGGCCTGGGCAAGATCCCGAGTAAGATTAGGGAGCTGAGGACTGGCTCGCTGTGGTTTGACCGTTTGACGGGCCTGGATTCCGGCAGGTGTGATGTTCCCCGGCTTATACGGTACTGGTTCTAGGGTGCCGGGAGAGGGGCTGAGGATCCCTGGGGTAGCTAGGATAAGGCGGAGTGGACCGAGAGATTTGCATCCGGTGAACCGAAAGCATTGGGTCAAAAGGAGCAGTGGATGGGCCAGTCTGCTGGTGTTCCTGCTGTATCCGCCGAATCAGGCCTTGGCTTTGCCCCCGGCTTCTGAAATCCCTGAGGAGGTGCTGCGGGCGCAGCCAGATTTGCAGGCTCGCTCTCCGGTCGATAATCAGCCCCTCACCGCTGGCGAAGCTCTGCAACTCCAGGCAGCCCTGGCAGCCCGGCCCGAAACCGGATCTGTTTCTCCAGAGGTGGAGCGGCTGATCTTTTTGCTCAAGCTGCGCAGGGGTTTCCGCGACCTGTTTCCTTTTTTGTTCCCATAGCCCTCCTAGCTAGCCCAACAGTTTTCCGAACCCTTAGGGGCGAGGGGGAAATACCACAGGGATCCTTTTCTGGTAGCGGTAAGGGCCGGTGCGGGATCCCCAAGTTTGTTGGCCGGTGGTGGCGTCGAAGCCGCGATCCCAGGTGATGAATTCCTGGGCTGTGAGGTCAAACTCGATGTGGATGTAGGTGCTGTCGCCGGGGTTGAGGCGGCAGCCACCGCCCGGCAGCATCTGGCCGTGGTAGCAGTCTGCGCGCTTTTCTACGAGGATGCGACAACCGGGCAAATGCTGTAAGTCAGACAGAGAAAGCTGCGCCAAGCGCTGCAGATCCTGAGAGGCACCTGCCCAAGCCGCTTGATCCCGCAACTTATAGTTCTCGATCCGCAAGGGATCCGCCAATACCTGCAGCACCCGGCTGCGGTAAAACCGGCCCGGCGTGTGCTCGTTAAATTGCTCGGTAAAAAAGCCGATTCCTTCTGAAAACAGGTGGGGAAGGCGCACGTACCAAAGGCTCACCGGTACAAACCACACCGGTTCTGCCATGGCTTGGGCGCGGTTGCTGTAGTAACCTTCCAGCCAATCGGCAAAAGTATTGAGGTCGGAATCGGAAGTTGCCGCAGCAGAAGCTGTCATATGCAAGAAGGAGGATCGCCTGTCTTCGGGATTTCTCGATCCTAGGGTTATTCTCACCCCCAACCCTGCTTCCGGAGGGAGAAGGTTGGGTGCCGAACCGGAGGGCTCAGTGTTGAGGAGCTTGCTCTGCTGAAGGCAATTTTTCTTCTACTATAGAAAGCTATGACAAAACTCACCCCCAGCTCCAGCTACAGCATTGCTCTACGTCTGCGCCTGCCCAACCAGCCAGGAGCGCTGGCCCGTGTTACCCAAGCTATTGCCGAGGTGGGAGGCAGCCTCAGCCAGATCGACCTCATCCACCAATCGGCAGCCGAAACGGTGCGGGAAATCTGCGTGGATGCCGTTAGCAGCGAGCATGCCGAGCAAATTCGCGCCGCTGTTGCCTCTTTGCCCAACGTAAAAGTGGAGCGGGTGGTGGATCGCACCTTTGAGCTGCACCGGGGGGGAAAGCTACAGGTGGTGGCCAAAAGCCGCCTGGAGAGCGCCGCCGATCTGGCCATGGCCTATACCCCGGGCGTGGGTCGGGTGGCGCTGGAAATTGCCGCCGATCCCAGCGC
>NZ_JANSHG010000198.1:0-3563 GCF_047461555.1 Synechococcus sp. WC101 | reverse complement strand
TCTGGATAGAGCTGCGGATGGTTTTGCTTTAGCCAACTCAGCAGCCGCGCCAACTGGGCGGCGCAGAGATCCAGATCGGCCTGAAAAATCACTGCCGCCGCCATGTGCTGGGCGTATTCAGGGGGATGGCCCTGCTGCGTCAGCTCCGCCGTCAAGGCGGCCAGGGCCTGCTGGCGAACAGAGGGGGCGGAGCCTTCAGAAGTGGACATGGGCAGGATCCCTTAGTTGGAAGAGTAGCGGCGCAGGGCCAGGGTCACGTTATGCCCCCCAAACCCGAAGGCATTGACCAGGGCCACGTCAACGGCCATCTGCCGCGCCTTATGGGGGACAAAGTCCAGCCCCTCGCACTCGGGGTCGAGGTTGTCCAGGTTGAGGGTAGGGGGAACCCAGCCGTGGTGGATGGCCAGGGCCGTCGCCACGGTGGCAACGCCGCCTGCTCCCCCCAACAAATGGCCCGTCATGGACTTGGTGGCGCTGATGGCCAGGCGAGGGGCGTGCTCCCCGAAAACCGCCCTGATGGCTTGCACCTCGGCTACATCCCCCACCGGTGTGCTGGTGGCATGGGCATTGATGTGCTGCACCTCCTCAGGCCGGATCCCGGCATCTTTAAGGGCTAGCCGCATCGCGCGGGCAGCACCTTCGCCCGCGGGGGCGGGATTGGTGATGTGGTGGGCGTCGCAGGTGAGGCCGTAGCCGACGATCTCGGCATAGATCTTGGCGCCGCGAGATCGGGCGTGTTCCAACTCCTCCAGCAGCAGGATCCCCGCCCCTTCCCCCATGACAAAGCCATCCCGATCCCGGTCAAAGGGCCGACAGGCCTGTTCGGGGGCGTCGTTGCGGGTGGAAAGAGCCTTCATGGCGCTGAACCCCGCCACCGAGAGGGGAGTCACTGCCGCTTCTGTGCCCCCCGTAATGGCCACCTGCACTTCCCCCCGCTGGATGAGCCGGAAGGCATCGCCGATGGCGTTGGAGCCAGAAGCACAGGCCGTCACCGTACAGGAGTTAGGCCCCTTGGCGCCAAAGCGAATGGCCACGTGGCCTGCTGCCATGTTGGCGATCATCATCGGCACCATGAAGGGGCTACAGCGATCCGGCCCCTTTTGCAGGTAGATGGTCTGCTGCTCTTCCAAAACCCGGATGCCGCCGATGCCGGTGCCCAAGATCACCCCCACCTGCTCAGCGTTGAGATCGGTAATGCGAAATTGGGCATCCTCCAGCGCCTGTTGGGTGGCGGCCAGGGCCAGATGGACAAAGCGATCAGTGCGCTTGACGTCCTTGCGATCCAGGTAGTCGAGGGGATCAAACCCCTTCACCTCCCCGGCAATGCGGCACTCGTGGCGAGAGGCATCGAAGTGGGTAATTGGCCCAATACCAGAGCGGCCTGCCAGCAAGCTCTGCCAGAACTCGCCAGGAGAATTGCCAAGGGGGGTTATCGCCCCTAGCCCCGTGATGACAACACGGCGATGGAAGTTGGATGGGATGGACATAGGAGCGGCGGCAGGATCCACGACAACCATGAGCAGTTTCGACCCGGTACCCTCCGGTTAGAAGGAAGGCAAGCCGGCAGAATTGCCCTCTCCCAGGCTAGGCAGCTTTCTTAGAGAGGATGTAGTTGACGGCATCCTGCACAGTGGCAATGCCCTCCGCATCTTCATCGGGGATTTCCAGATCGAACTCCTCCTCGAAGGCCATGACCAGCTCCACCGTATCGAGGCTGTCGGCTCCTAGGTCGTTCTGGAAATTAGCTTCCAGGGTTACTTTGTCGTCCTCTACGCCTAGTTGATCGGACACGATCTTGCGAACACGGCTGTAAACTTCATCTGCGCTCATGCTTGGAACCCTAGATATCGATCGACTGAGAGTGTCTTGGTTAAGCCAACCGGCAGCTATCGAAGTATCCCCTATTGTATCGGACAACGGATCCCCTCTTGTGAAGAGGCTTGCTTTTGTCGCTGCAGAGGGGTGGAGAATTGAGCTGTGGCCCTTTTCGATTGTCGCAAAGAGAAGCTAGGATAGCCTACTGCACCTTTTGATTTGGATTCCCAAGGAGAACTGGCTTCCATGCCCCGCGCCTATGAGACAATGCTGATCGTGCGCCCCGACCTCTCGGACGAACCCTTGCAACAACTCCTCACCGAGCAGGAATCGCTCCTACGAGAAAACGGGGCAACTGGCCTGGAAATTACCAACAGAGGCAAGCGCCGCTTTGCCGGGTTTGAGATGAAGAAGTTCAAGGAAGGCCTCTACATCCAGTTCAACTACGAGGCCGAGCCAAGGACAGTGGCCACCTGGGAGAAAAATCTGCGCATCAACGAGAGCATCCTGCGCTACATGACTCTGCGCGTGAACTAGGTTGACGGGATCCGGGTCTGGAGGCATGGTAAAGGTAGTTGAGCTGCCTTCTTTTAACGCCCCAATAGACTTTACAGTGGCTCTGTCATGAACTCGATTGTCTTGATGGGGGAAGTGGCCAGCGAGCCGGAGCTGCGCTACACTCCCGACAACCTGGCCGTTACCTCACTGGTGCTGCGCTTTCCCAGCTTGCGCCCGGAGGAGCCACCGTACCAAGTGCGGGTTGCCTCTTTTGGAGAGCTGGCCCAGCGGGTGGTGGACACCTGCCGCGTGGGGGATCAGATCACGGTGGAGGGCCAACTGCACATGAATGTGGTGGAGCGGGATGGGCGTAAGGAAAAGTTGGCCGAGATCACCGCGCGTCGCGTCCACCAACTGGGATCGGCGCGGGTTCTCTCTCTGACGGGGATGGGTGAGTCTGCAACTGTGGACTCCTCTGAAGGAGGGGGGGCTTCCCCAGCGGAGCCGGACGATATTCCGTTCTAGCGGTGCAAGTTTTGCTGGGATCCCCTATGTTGCCAAGACTGGGCGCCGGTGAGCCCTTGGCATCTCTGCAAGTGATCGGCCACTCGGTGCAGGGGCGTCCCATTTACCTTTGGCAGCTCACCCAGGGGATCCGCCCCTTGCTGCTGGTCGGCGGCGTACATGGCGATGAGGTGGAAGGCTATGCCCTGATCGAGCGCTACGTGGCTTCTGGGAAATGGAGATCCTTGGAGGGCAGGGCTGCGCTTTGGGCGATCCCATGCCTGAACCCGGATGGCTGTGCCCTAGGGCAACGGCTCAACGCCAACGGTGTGGATCTCAACCGCAATCTGCCCACGCAAGATTGGATCGCGGCTTCTTTGGAAGCTCGCTATCCGCCGGGAGCGGCCCCAGGCTCCGAGCCGGAGACACAAGCGTTGTTGGCGAGTTTGGCCCAGATTCGACCCCGATTTGTCCTTTCTACCCACTCCTGCCAGAACGATCCCTACGTGAACTACAATGGCCCTGCCCTTGAGCTGGCTCAGGTGATGGCTGCTCGCAACGGCCTGCCGGTAACCGACGACATCAGCTATCCCACCCCTGGCTCTTTGGGCACCTGGGCGGGGCAGGAACGGCGGATCCCCACCCTGACGCTGGAACTGCTGCGCAGGCGGTGTTAGAGTGGACAGCCCAGGAGGATGAGTTCTGACCTGTGTCAAGATCTCTGAACTTTCATTGCCAATCCGACA
>NZ_JANSHG010000197.1:0-3564 GCF_047461555.1 Synechococcus sp. WC101 | reverse complement strand
GTCTTCCTCGACCTCTGGGGATCCCTGTTGGTCAATGGCTTGCTTGAAGCCCAGGGCCACCAGAATGTTGGAGAGGGTGAGGAAAGCCTCTGCTCCCCCATGCAAGGGATCCACATTGGCCAGGGAAGTGCCGTAATGCAGTTGGGCATACAACCCTGCCGGGATGCTGACGGCCACAAACAGTAGCAGCAGCCAAAACCCGATCAAAGCCAGGCGCGGGATCCGGCGGAGCCGCGACAGGAAAAACAAGAAGGCCAAATAGGGAAATAGAGAAAGGGCAAACAAACTGTCCATCGCCTAGCTTGGATCCCTCCTCCCAAGGGACTGATCCGCCTGCTCCGCCCGCCAAATGCGGTAGGCAGCCCAGGCCAGAGTGCAATTGCCCAGAAGTGTCAAGCTCGCCTGGGCAGTTACCACCCAGTTGAGGGCGGGATCGTTGTCAAACCAGTGCCAGGTAATGGCACACATTGCCCCCACCAGAGCAGGCAACATCGCCCAGCTCAAGCCGCGCCACTCTGGCCGGCCCGTTCGCTCCCCAAACTGCCACACGCAAACAATGGCCGCCAGCCATTCCAAGACGCTGGCAATGTGAATCCACCAGGTGGGAAACGAAAGGGCGTGCATCAAACCTCAAGAGAATGGCGCAGCAACTGGCGGTAGGTGGCCTCCTGCAACAGCATTTGCTTGTGCAGCTTGACCAGGATGTTCTTGGCCTGCTCAGGGCTCATGCGAGCTACCAGCGTCTTGAAAGCCCGCTGGCGAAATTCTTGCTCCAGAGAGAGACCTAGCGTTTCCTCCATTGTCGTCACCTTGAGACTCTTAGGGTAGGTGAGAGACTCGCGCTAGGATATCCCAGCGCTGCTCCCAACAAGCACTGCAAGCAGGACAATACATATCTTAACAATCTAGTTTAACAAGTTGCAACAAAACGACAAGGGCCTCCGGATACCGGTCGAGCCAGAGCTGGAGGGGAAACTCAACAAAGGAGCGGGAAAAGTACACGCCCGTAAAGTTTGACAAAAGCACATTTTGGATGGGAAAGTGCGAAGATTTTTGAGCGGCGATCCCTTTACATCCTGTCATGTTGTGCGATTAGGCGGGGCCCCGTGATAAAAGTGAAGTACCTTGAGCTTTGGTTGCCGCTCTTTCCGATTCGCGCCTTGCTTTGCTTGAATTGCCATGACCATTTTTGTGGGAAACCTAAACTATAAAGCCTCAACAGAAGAGCTAGCAGCTTTCTTCCAGCAGAGGTGGAACGTTAAGTCGGTTACAATCCCGATAGACCGAGAAACGGGCCAGACACGGGGCTTCGCATTTGTGGATTTGGCCACGGAGGCCGAGGAAGAGGAGGCCATCAACGTCGCCAACGGCCAGGAATTTATGGGCCGACCTTTGCGTTTGGATCGAGCCAGGCCGCGCCGACAGGCTTAGCTTCAGCGGGGATTCCTCATCTGACTCCGAGTGGGGTGCCAATCCAAAAGTTGGCAAGGCAGGCAAACGGCGGGCAGGAGTGAGGGCAACGGATGGAAGGGCTTCAAGGCTGCTTGAGATGGTGAAGCTGCTGCATTTTTCCGATATTCATTTGGGCAGTGGCTTGGCCTACGGCTCCATCAACCCAGCTACGGGGCTGAACACGCGTTTGGAGGATTTTGTCGCTTCTTTGCGCCTATGCATTGATCATGCCCTCGATCAGGCTGTGGATCTGGTGCTGTTTGGGGGCGATGCCTTTCCCGACGCGACGCCGCCGCCGCTGCACCAAGAGCTCTTTGCCCAACAATTTCGCCGCCTGGCCGATGCCCGGATCCCGACCGTTCTCTTGGTGGGCAACCACGACCAGTACGGGCAGGGGCAAGAGGGCAACAGCTTGGCCATCTACCGCGCTCTGGGGGTGGCGGGATTCGTTGTGGGGGATCGGCTGCAGACCCATTGGATTGAAACTCGCAGCGGCCCGGTGCAGGTGACCACCTTGCCTTGGCTAAACCGCTCCACCCTGCTTGCCCGCCAGGAGAGCCTGGATCTCAATGCCGAAGTATTCACTCAGCAGCTCCTGCAGCGCCTCGATCTGGCTCTGGAAGGGGAGATCCGCACTTTGCAGCCAGGGATCCCGGCGATTTTGTTGGCCCATGTGATGGTGGATACAGCCCGCTACGGGACGGAGCGGCATCTTTCGGTGGGCAAGGGAGTGACGGTGCCCCTGTCGCTGCTGGCGCGGCCCGCCTACCAATACGTGGCTTTGGGTCATGTGCACCGTCACCAGGTGTTGTGTCGGGATCCCTTGGTAATCTATCCCGGCAGCATTGAGCGAGTCGACTTTGGGGAGGAACAAGAGGAAAAAGGTTGTGTGTTGGCAGAGGTGACGGCCACGGGGGCGAGCTACGAATTTTTGCCCTTGCCCACCCGCACCTTTCACTCCATCCGCCTTGATCTCACCCCCTATCCCCCCCAAGAGGTGCAGGCCAAACTGCTGGAGGCCATTGCCAAGGCCCCTGTACCCGGCTCCATCCTGCGCCTGATCTACCGCCTCCGCCCTGACCAGCTCGATTGCGTTGACGAGCGGACCCTGCACCAGGCCCTCGCCCCTGCCTTCAGCTATACTCTCGTCCCAGACGTGGTCAGCCCCAGCCGCATTCGCCTGCCGGCCCTGGATCCCAGTTGTCTAGAGCCCCTGACGGCCCTGGAGCACTATCTGGCCGACCGCAGCGATCTGGCCCCCTTGCGCAACGAGTTGCTAGCCGCTGCTCGTCAGTTGTTGGCGGAAGCAGCAGATCCCTTGTCAGAGGGAAATGCCAACAGGGAGGAGGCAGATCCTGCAAGCCTTGCTGAAGGGGAAGAGCAGCAATTGCCCTTGTTTTAAGGCCCTGCCTCTGTTTTAACCTTGGCCGCTAGCTGAGGGGTTCTTGCCGAGTGATCTGGATCACCTCGAGAGGGGGGAAAACGCCAGAGACTGGAGCTGGGTTGAAGACGTTGGCAGCGACGGCATCAGCTCACTCACAGGGAACTGACCAAGACTGGTGGCATCCCAGCCACCAGTCTTTTTTGTTTTGGCCAGAAATAAGGATCCCGGTTGTGGGCCGGGATCCCTTGCTGTTTTGACCTGGACTTTGGGGCTGTCCCCGAACCTAGGGGTGCAAGTAGGTGTAGGCCCGCAGGTTGTCTTCAAAGTGCTGCTGCAAAGCGCGGGCCTGGGCCAGGCTGATCTGCCCCCGTTGCAGAGCGGCTTCGGTGGCGTGGTGGAGGGTTTCCACCAGGTCTTCGCTGTTGTACTGCACCCAGCTCAGCACTTCGCCGATGGTGTCCCCCTTGATGACTTGGGTGACTTGGTAGCCGCCGGGACGGGTGCGGATGTGCACCGCGTTGGTGTCCCCAAACAGGTTGTGCAGATCCCCCAGGATTTCTTGGTAGGCGCCCCCCAGAAACACCCCCAGCAGGTAGGGCTGCCCGTTGGGATCGTGCAGCGGCAAAACCGAGGTGATCTGCCCGTCTTCGCCAAAGAAGCGGTTGATCTTGCCGTCGCTGTCGCAGGTCAGATCGGCCAGGGTGGCCCACTGGCGCGGCTCCTCGTCC
>NZ_JANSHG010000196.1:0-3605 GCF_047461555.1 Synechococcus sp. WC101 | reverse complement strand
GCCCTGGCCCTATCGGTGTTTCCGGTGATGCTGGTGCTGGTGAAGTTGAGCAGCTCCCGTCTGCAGCAGGAGCAGCTCCAGGTGCAGCAGGAGCTGGCGGATCTAAGCGATCTCATCCAGGAGGACATGAACGGCATTGCCCTGATCAAGGTGTATGCCCAGGAAGAGCACGAGCAGAGGGAGTTTCGCCGCCGCAACGAGCGGCTGCTGCAGGCCAATTTGCGCCTGGCCCTCACCCGCAACCTGCTTTTTCCTTCCCTGGTGGCCTTGGTCAGCCTGAGCCTGCTGCTGCTGCTGGCGGTGGGCGGACCCCAGATTGCCGCCGGGACGCTGACGATTGGGGATTTTTCTGCCCTCACCCTCTACGTGGAACGGCTGGTGTTTCCCACCACTCTGCTGGGCTTTACCATCACTGCCTACCAGCGGGGCCAGGTCAGCCTGGAGCGGATCGACGCCCTGCTGCGGGTAGAGCCCACCATCCGCGATGCTCCCCAGGCTCTACCCCTACCTCTGGAACAGGTGCAGGGGCGTATCGAGGCCAGGGGCCTGACTTTTGCCTATGCCGACACAGGATCCGCAACGCCGGCGCTGCAGGATCTGCACTTTTGCGTCGAGCCGGGCCAATTGGTGGCGGTGGTGGGGCCGATTGGGGCGGGCAAATCCACCCTGGCCAATGCCCTGCCCCGCCTGCTGGAGATCCAGCCGGGGCAACTGTTTTTGGATGGGCAGGACATCACCCAGCTCCAACTGGGATCCCTGCGGCGGGCCATTGCCTACGTGCCCCAGGAGAGCTTTCTGTTCAGCGCCAGTGTTCGGGATAACATCCGCTACGGCAAGCCGGATGCCGAAGACTGGGAGGTGGAATGGGCCGCCAAGGCCGCCCACATCCACGCCGAGATCCTCACCTTTCCCAAGGGCTACGACACGCTGGTGGGGGAGCGGGGCATCACCCTTTCTGGCGGCCAGCGGCAGCGGGTGGCCCTGGCGCGGGCTCTGCTGGTGGATGCGCCGATTTTGATCCTGGATGACTGTCTCTCCAGCGTGGACAACCAGACGGCCCAGGCCATTCTCCGCCACCTGCGCCAGGCCAGGGCCCAGAAAACGGCGATCTTCATTACCCATCGCCTCACGGCGGCGGTGGAGGCGGATCAGATCTGGGTCATGGACAAGGGCCGCATCGTGCAGCAGGGATCCCATGCCCAGTTGCTGGCAGATCCCCAGGGGCTCTACGCCCGTCTCTGGGCCAAGCAGAAGCTGGAAGAGGCCCTGGCCTAGGTTTTCTCGGGGAGAGATCTGGCGGATCTATGGCCAGGAAGCCGGCTGAGCGGATACCGTAGGCGGCAAAGCATTGGGGTGAGAGGTGACATGGAGATTGCCGGGATCGTTGGCGTTAGCGGTGCGGAGCCTTCTCTAGGCCAATTGCTCAACCAAGCCGGGATCCAACCCCAGGTGGTTCAGGGATCCCTAGAGGGCGTGCAGGTCAGGGGTCTGTGTGCCGATTCGCGCCAGGTGCAGGCTGGGGATCTCTTCTTGGGCATGCCGGGATCCCGCGTTGACGGCGGCGAGTTTGTCCGCGAGGCGCTCACCCGAGGAGCCGTGGCGGCCCTTATTGCCCAGGAGGCTTGGGAGAAAGTTAGCGGAGAGGCTGGAGGAGGCAGTCAGCCCATTCTGGTTTTGCCCCGCAGCGGCATCAACAGGGCCCTGGCCCAGGTGGCGGCGGCCTTCTACGGCTTTCCCGCCCGCCAGCTTACCCTGGTGGGAGTTACCGGCACCAACGGCAAGACCACCACCACCCATCTCATCGAGCATCTGCTGCAGGCCGCCGGTCGCCCCACTGCTTTGCTAGGCACCCTCTACAACCGCTGGCCTGGGCACTGTGAAGTAGCCCCCCACACCACCCTGTTTCCGCTGGAGCTGCAGCGCAGCCTGAGACAAGCCAAAGAAGCCGGGGCGGAGGTGGCGGTGATGGAGGTCAGCTCCCATGCCTTGGCCCAGGATCGGGCCTGGGGGTGTAGCTTTGCCGCTGCCGTCTGGACCAACCTCACCCAGGATCACCTGGATTTCCACGGCAGCATGGAAAACTACTGGCAGGCCAAGGCCACCCTCTTCCAGCCGGAGTACTTGCAGGGGCGGGCGGTAGTCAACGCCGACGACGAGGGGGGACGGCGGCTGCTTGAGACCATCCCAGCCTCTCTGGAGCCCTGGGCCTATTCCCTGCAGCCCCTGGAAGGGATCCCTGCCCTCTGGCCCGGCGACGTTCAAGTTCACCCCAACGGCCTGCAGGCCACCCTGCACACCCCTCTGGGCACCTTGGCCGTGGCAGCGCCCCTGGTGGGATCCTTCAACCTGGCCAACCTGCTGGCGGCGGTGGGGGTGGCGCTGCACCTGGGGATCCCCCTTGAGCTCATCCAGGCGGCCCTGCCCCATTTTCCCGGGGTGCCGGGGCGGATGGAGCGGGTAACCTTGCCGGGGCAGGACATCACGGTAATCGTGGACTATGCCCACACCCCCGATGGGCTGGAGAACTTGCTCAAGGCCCTGCGCCCGCAAGTGCAAGGCCGGCTGATCTGCGTCTTTGGCTGTGGCGGGGATCGGGATCGGGGCAAACGCCCACAGATGGGCCGCATTGCCGCCACCTGGGCCGACCGGGTGGTGGTGACCTCGGATAACCCCCGCACCGAGGATCCACAGCAGATCTTGCAGGATATCCTGGCCGGGATCCCTGGATCCCCCTGGGCGGTGGAGGTGGATCGGCGGCAGGCCATCCGCCTGGCCATCCTCGAAGCGCGGCCAGGGGATACAGTGGTGATCGCCGGCAAAGGCCACGAAGACTACCAAATCCTGGGCACCGAGAAGGTTCACTTCGACGACCGAGAAGAAGCCCGCGCCGCCCTGGCCCTGAGGGAAAAAAGCCGGGGGTGAGGCTAACGGGAGCGGTGCTGCAGCATCAGCTCCACGAACTCGCGGAAGAGGTGATCGGCGTCGTGGGGGCCGGGGCTGGCCTCCGGGTGATACTGCACAGAAAACAGGGGCAGGTGACGGTGGCGGATCCCGGCCACCGTGCGGTCATTTAAGTTGAGGTAGGTGATCTCCACGTCCTCAGCCGGGATCGAAGCAGCGTCTACTGCAAACCCATGGTTTTGGCTGGTGATTTCCACTTGCCGCTCTAGCCCACAGGGATGGTTGAGGCCGCGGTGGCCAAACTTGAGCTTGTAGGTGGATCCCCCCAGGGCCAAACTGAGAATCTGATGGCCCAGGCAGATCCCAAATAGGGGCTTCCCGGTTTGCAGCAGCGCTTGCGTGGTGCGGATGGCAGTCGTCTCAGCGGCGGGATCCCCTGGCCCATTGGAGAGGAAGATCCCATCGGGGTTGTAACTCAAAATCTGCTCCGGGCTGGCATTGGCCGGCAACACCATCACCCGACAGCCATAGCGGGTAAGGCGGCGCAGAATGTTGCGCTTAACGCCAAAATCCAGGGCCACCACCCGCAGGGGGGGATCCGGGACCGGGATCCCTTGGCTGCGGCCATAGTCCCAGTCGGCGGGGGTGGGCTCCAGCCACTCGTAAGGCTTGGGCGTTGTAACCTCTGCCGCCAGGCTTAGCCC
>NZ_JANSHG010000195.1:0-3659 GCF_047461555.1 Synechococcus sp. WC101 | reverse complement strand
GATCGAGGTCTGAAGGCTGGAGGCGAGTGCTCATGATCGAGATGCATGTGGCTGGGATCGCGGTCGACGCTGTCAACCAGGCTCCCATTGTCATCTTGCGCGATACCCATGAGCGGCGTGCCCTACCCATCTGGGTAGGAAGAGCGGAGGCCAACGCCATTCTGCAGGCGCTGGACGACCAAAAGCCCCTCCGCCCCATGACCCACGACCTTATTCTGAACTCCTGGAAAGCTTGGGGGATCAAGCTGGAGCGGGTTATCATCCACGCGCTGCTGGACAACACCTTCTATGCAGTGCTTGTTACAGTCTGCGGCGATAAAAAGCAGGAGATCGACTGCCGCCCCAGCGATGCCATTGCCCTTGCCTTGCGGGCCCATGCCCCCATCTGGACCGTAGAAGAGGTGATTGCGGAAGCTTCGATCCCGATGAACCAAGATGCCGACGAGGCAGAGCGGGAGGCCTTCCATAAGTTTGTGGAAAGCGTGACGCCCAAAGACTTTATTCGCAGCCACCTCCTCAGGGATCAGCCCACGGAATCGGATGGCTGAAGCCCTGTCTTCTCCGCTAGGACAGATGCTGAGCGGCTCCAAGAGCACCCTCAGCGCCGGCAGTTGCCTCTTTCCCTGTAGACAGTTCCCCTAGGCCCTTGAGTGCCGTTTTCAGGGGCGGCTTACCTCCACCTCAGACTTGGCCGCAAAGGACGCCCTCGCGCCAGCCCAAGGGGAGCATTTTAATTCCTGCTTATCGGCCCTAGCCAAAACGCTGCCTGCTCGTGCGGAGGGATTTCTCTAGAAACCTTTGAGACCGAGGTTATACCGCTAACCGGGGATTGCTCTCTCTCCCTCTAGAGCTCCCAGGTGCATACGGCTCATCTTGGAACTCAGGGTGTTTTGCTTTGACACCCTGTTGCCGTCCAAGGCAGGCGGGCTTGCTTCAAAGCCACCGTCCCCCTGGCAAGAATGGCAGGGGAGTTTGCCCAGCTTGACAAAGGGAGTACCGACACCCTAGTTTCTAGCAAATTGTGCGGCTTGTGCGGCTAGGACGGCTTCATCGAGAGTGATCCTGCTCCCCTGGGGCAGTTGATTGGCTTGACTTTTCTTTATTGCGCCATTTGTCCGAGAAGTCAGCTTGTTTGCGCCTTCTACCCCTAGACCTGTGCCGCGCTTTTTAGCCAAAGCCGGGGGGTCGGAGCTGTGGGCCAAGCGGGGAGATCCTCGGTCTTGCTGGCATTTCGGCCTACAATCAAGCTAGAGCAGCCCTTTTTTAGCAAGCCATGCAGACTCTAGATCGGCCCAACGCGCCCTCTCAGCAGCCCTACCCAGAACCGGTCTACCCCCGTCGTCCTACCCGCACCGTAGCCGTAGGCAACGTGTTGATCGGCAGCCAGCACCCGGTGGTGGTGCAGTCCATGATCAACGAAGACACTCTCGACATCGATGCGGCGGTGGCGGCCATCCGTCGTCTGCACGAGGCGGGCTCGGAGATCGTGCGGGTTACCGTTCCCAGCATGGCCCATGCCAAGGCGATGGAGGCGATTCGGAGCAAGCTGATCCAAACCTACAAGCCGGTGCCGCTGGTGGCCGATGTCCACCACAACGGCATCAAGATCGCCCTGGAGGTCGCCCAATACGTGGACAAGGTGCGCATCAACCCGGGTCTGTTCGTCCTGGAAAAGCCGCAGCCCGGTCGCACCGAGTACACCCAAGCCGAACTGGAGGCCATCCGCAATAAGATCCGCGAAACCTTCACCCCCCTGGTGCAGACCCTCAAAGCTCAGAACAAAGCCCTGCGCATCGGCGTCAACCACGGATCCCTGGCCGAGCGCATGCTCTTCATGTATGGAGACACTCCAGAGGGCATGGTGGAGTCGGCCCTAGAATATGCCGAGATTTGCGCCGAGCAAGACTTCCACAACGTAGTTCTTTCCTTCAAAGCTTCCCGTCCGCAGGTGATGTTGGCGGCCTACCGGCTGGCGGCCCGCCGCTTCGATGCCTTGGGCCTGAACTACCCCTTCCACTTGGGGGTGACCGAGGCCGGCGATGGAGAATATGGCCGCATCAAATCGGCAGTGGGGATCGGGACGCTTCTGGCCGAGGGGATCGGTGACACCATTCGGGTTTCCCTAACCGAAGCCCCGGAAAAAGAGATCCCGGTGGCCTACGGCATCTTGCAGGCCCTCAACCTGCGCAAAACCATGGTGGAATATGTGGCCTGCCCCTCCTGTGGCCGCACCCTCTTCAACTTGGAGGAAGTACTGCAGAAGGTGCGGGCCGCAACCCAGCACCTGGTGGGCCTCGACATTGCCGTCATGGGCTGCATCGTCAACGGGCCGGGGGAAATGGCCGACGCCGACTACGGCTATGTGGGGAAAACCCCCGGCTACATCTCCCTCTACCGCGGAAAGGAGGAGGTGAAGAAGGTGCCCGAGTCGGAGGGCGTCCAGGCGCTGATCGAGCTCATCAAAGCCGATGGGCGGTGGGTGGATCCCCCAGAAGGAAGCCCAAGTAACTAAAACCAAAAGAGAGGGCAGCAGTCCACCAGCAGGTCTCCTTGCCTGCTAGCCTAGAAGATGCGTTGAACAGCTCCCAGTATGACCAGCACTCTCCCCACTCGCTCGTTTAACACCAGCCGCTCCAGGCAGATCTTTGCACGGGCGCAGCAGCTTATGCCGGGGGGCGTCAGCTCTCCGGTGCGTGCCTTTAAGTCGGTGGGCGGGGATCCCGTCGTCTTCGACCGCGTTGCCGGCGCCTACGCCTGGGATGTGGATGGCAACCAGTACATCGACTACATCGGCAGTTGGGGGCCGGCGATTGTCGGCCACGCCCACCCCGAGGTGATCGAGGCGTTGCGGCGGGCCCTGGAGAAAGGCACCAGCTTTGGCGCCCCTTGCGTTTTGGAAAACGAGCTGGCCGAGCGGGTGATCGAGGCGGTGCCCAGCGTGGAGATGGTGCGCTTTGTCAACTCCGGCACCGAAGCCTGCATGGCGGCGCTGCGCCTGATGCGGGCCTACACCGGGCGGGAAAAGGTGATCAAGTTCGAGGGCTGCTACCACGGCCATGCGGACATGTTTTTGGTCAAGGCCGGCTCGGGGGTAGCCACGCTGGGCCTGCCAGATTCGCCGGGGGTGCCCAAGGCTGCCACCAGTGCCACGCTGACCGCCCCCTACAACGACCTAGAGGCAGTCAAGGCTCTGTTTGAGCAGTATCCCGACTCCATTGCCGGCGTGATCCTGGAGCCGGTGGTGGGCAATGCCGGCTTCATTCCGCCGCAGCCGGGCTTTTTGGAGGGTTTGCGGGAGCTGACGCAAAAGTATGGCGCCCTGCTGGTGTTTGACGAGGTGATGACCGGCTTTCGCATCAGCTACGGCGGCGTGCAGGCCAAGTTTGGCGTCATCCCCGATTTGACCACCCTGGGCAAGGTGATCGGCGGCGGCCTGCCGGTGGGGGCCTACGGCGGTCGGCGGGAGATTATGGAGATGGTGGCGCCGGCGGGGCCCATGTACCAGGCGGGCACCCTCTCCGGCAACCCCCTGGCCATGACGGCCGGGATCCACACTCTGGACATCTTGCGCCGACCCGGTACCTATGAGTATCTGGAGCGGATTACCGAGCAGTTGGCGACGGGGCTGCTGCAGATTGCACAAGAGACCGGTCATGAGA
>NZ_JANSHG010000194.1:0-3666 GCF_047461555.1 Synechococcus sp. WC101 | reverse complement strand
CCACCACCTGAGCCGCTCCGCAGAAGTCGGTATCCGTCTCCACGCCCGTAATGCGCCGGCCCTGGCGCCGCAAGGCCCTTACGGTTTGCAAGAGCAGGGATCCCCCTAGGCGTTGGAAAGCCTTCTGAAAAGCCAGCGTCGTCAACCAGGGGTGGATGTGGCCATGCCGCGCCCAGAGTACACCCTCGAGGGCGGCAGGGTTTAAAAGCGGCTCTAGCTCACAGGCCGCCTCTACAGAAATTCGCTGCGGTGGGATGCGACAGTCGGCCAGATCGGCTTCCACTGCCTCCATCCTGTAGCCAGGGGCAACGGGCATGAGCAGATCCAGCTCGCGAAATTGAAGATCCGCCTCCAGCTCCTCTGACAGGGTGCGGTAGCGCTGGATCCCTTCTTCCCCCAGGGCTTTGAGCAGGGGGGTTTTCCCGGCCCAATGGGCCAGGCCACCGTAGCTGTAGCGAGTGGCACTGGACGGCAGCGCTTCCTTCTCAACGAGGAGAACGGATCCCCCCTGGCGGGCCAGCTCGTAGCTCAAGGCTGCCCCCGTGATCCCGCCGCCGACGACGATCCAGTCGTAGTTGGCCATGCTGCGGCCCTGAAACCTATCTTGCGGCAGAGTGGCTCTTTCAGGGTAGCAAGCACAGCAGAACCTAAGCCGTGGCGGATACCAGCTGAGGCGGAACCCACAGAGAGCCTCCCTGAGTCCTGATCGAGTGTTCCCGCCGAAGTCGAATGGCGTTCTCTGGCGTTCATCGTGATCGATAGCGTAGCAAGGGTGAAGATATGAACGAACTACTGCAAACCATCAACCGCAGTCTTCTAGAGATGGCGTTCGGGCCGTGCGGCGCCTGGCGGGATCCGCAGCCAACCGGTGGATCCCCAGCCCTTCCCTACAAATGCTGCTGGTGCAAGTCAGCCAAGTGGGTGCTTGGGTGGCAGGGATCCTGGCAGCCAGCGTGGTGGCTTTCCCAGATCTGCGCCTGGGAGATCTGATCGGGCTGTTGGGGTTAGGGTCGGTGGCCATCGGTTTTGCTTTTCAAGATATTTTCAAGAACTTCCTGGCGGGCGTGCTGCTGCTTTTGAACGAGCCTTTTCAACTCAATGACCAGATTGTCGTCGGGGATTTTGAAGGTACAGTTGAGGAAATCAGCATTCGCTCCACCCAGATTCGCACCTACCAAGGAGAACGGGTGGTGATCCCCACCAGCCCGATCACGGTCTTAACCGATCGCCCCTTTCGCCGCACCGATCTGGAGATTGGCCTCGACTACAACACACCCCTGCCCAAAGCCTTGGAGGTGCTGCTGGAGGCGATGCAAGGCGTGGAGGGAGTGCTGGCGGAGCCCCCTTTGAGCTGGACATCGTCGGCTTTGGCGACAGCTCCATCGATTTTGTGGTGCGCTACTGGACTCGGCCTCGCAAGGCGGAGGTGCGCCGCGTCCGCACTCAGGTGATATCGCCCTCAAGCAGGCCTGTGACCGGGCCGGATTGGTCATTCCCTACCCGATTCGCACGGTGTACCTGTTCGACCAGCAGGATTTTCAGGATCACCTCCCCACTTCCAGAGCCGCCTAGGGATAGCGGGCCGGCAGCATTTGGAACCGGCTCTCCCCCAGCAACACCGCCTTGGGGTTGGGATAGGTATCTTGCAAAAGGGCGCAGGCACTCCCCGCCCTCCGGCTACTGCCTGCCAGCAGGCAAGAGTCTCATCCGTAGAGGAGCCGCTCCACCGCTGCCACAATATCTGCCGGCTGCACAATGGTGGCCGCTTCTAGCGTGCCGTTGTAGGGGGTGGGAATGTCTTGGGAGGCCAGGCGCACTACGGGCGCGTCCAGCTCGTCGAAGAGTTCTTCCATGATGCGGGCCGTCAGCTCTGCCCCAATGCCGCCCGTTTTCATGTCTTCTTCCACGATGACCACCCGGTGGGTTTTGCGCACCGAAGCAGCAATCGTCTCCATATCGAGGGGCTTGAGGGAGATCAAGTCGATCACTTCCGGATCGATCTCCTGCTCCAGCAGGGTGTCCACGGCCTTAAGCACGTGGTGGCGCATGCGCGAGTAGGTGAGGATGGTAACGTCAGATCCCGTGCGGACAACTTCCGCCTTGTCCAGGGGCAAGAGGTACTCCTCCTCCGGCAGGTCTTCTTTGAGGTTGTAGAGGAGCACATGCTCGAAAAAGAGAACGGGGTTGTCGTCGCGGATGGCCGACTTGAGCAGACCCTTGGCGTTGTAAGGGGTGGAACAGGCGACGATCTTCAGACCCGGCACTGCCTGAAAGTAAGCCTCCAGCCGCTGCGAGTGCTCGGCTCCCAATTGGCGTCCCACCCCGCCTGGCCCGCGGATCACCAGCGGGATCTTGAAGTTGCCGCCGGACGTGTAGCGCAGCATGCCGGCATTGTTGGCAATTTGGTTAAAGGCCAGGAGCAAAAAGCCCATGTTCATCCCTTCCACCACAGGCCGCAAGCCGGTCATGGCTGCCCCGATGGCCAAGCCGGTGAAGCTGTTTTCGCAAATGGGGGTATCCAGGAGGCGCATCTCCCCGTATTTGCGATATAGGTCTTTGGTGACTTTGTAGGAGCCGCCGTAGTGGCCCACATCCTCTCCCAGAACAAACACATTGGGATCCCTGGCCATCTCTTCGTCGAGGGCGGCACGCAAGGCATTGTAAAGGAAGGTCTCGGCCATAGAGGGCAACCGCTGCTCAAAAATGTTGCTAAGTTTCCATTAAACCATTTTGCCGGCAGGGATCCGCTGGCAGACAACCCGCTGGGCAGGGCACCTCGCCCCTAGGGATCCCAACCCCGGTCATGTTGCCAAAAGCACACCAAAACGGTATCAGCAGCTCTGCGAGCGCCTCGCCAAAACCCGCAAAGGCCGATTCTTTCGTTGACCCGCTCGATGCCTTGCGCCACAAGGCTTTCAGGCCTCTCACCCCCCCTCTTCGGGGCCCTTTTTTGCCGTTTTCGACCGACCCCCTCGCAAATAGGCCTTGCATTCCTTGCCCCGCTTGGGTTTAATAAGGGTAGAGGTTCCCCCTTCGGGGGGATCCCTAGAAATTGGAAACCACCTGCAAAAGGGTTTTAAACCCCCCGTCAAACCCCACTAAAGGTTCCCCCTTCGGGGGGATCCCTAGAAATTGGAAACTTCTGACCCTTCTAGAGGCACCCCCTTTCGAGCGGTTTGGTTCCCCCTTCGGGGGGATCCCTAGAAATTGGAAACCATCACCTGACACACTATTGTTATTACAAACCTCTGCGGTTCCCCCTTCGGGGGGATCCCTAGAAATTGGAAACGCCCACCATAGCATGGGGACTCCGTCTACAATAGCAGACGGGTGAAGGTTCCCCCTTCGGGGGGATCCCTAGAAATTGGAAACTTAAGGGAGTGTGAACTAATCTGCGCTCCCAACACCTAGTTAAGTTGGTTCCCCCTTCGGGGGGATCCCTAGAAATTGGAAACTAGACTGACCCCCTCACATAGGTGCTTTCTTACCTTGGTTCCCCCTTCGGGGGGATCCCTAGAAATTGGAAACGAGACCTGGTAGTACCAGGGGTTTTCCTTCTTCACGGTTCCCCCTTCGGGGGGATCCCTAGAAATTGGAAACAGGCAGCGTTTACAAGCTCAGCTTAGACAAGCTAGACGAAAGGGTTCCCCCTTCGGGGGGATCCCT
>NZ_JANSHG010000193.1:0-3696 GCF_047461555.1 Synechococcus sp. WC101 | reverse complement strand
GGAGGGATGGGGAGAGGAAAAACCGTAACCTCCCTCTTTCCGAAGGAGAGAGGTTGAGGCTGAGGGCGCGCTAATCCAGGCGACGGCCCGTCAAGCGTACAAAAATATCTTCTAAGTTGGCAGGGCGCACCATCAGGCCGGTTTTGTCGGGTTCCGCTTCCAACTGCCGCTGGGCCTCCGCCAAGCTGGGGAAAAAGGTGTAGCTCACCTCCTGGCCAGGGCGGGAGCGCACCAGCAGGGCTTCTCCGTACTTGGCCCGCAACTGGTCGGTGCTGCCCAGCTCGATTAGCTTCCCGCCGTCCATGATGCCGATGCGGTCACACAGCTCCTCGGCCTCTTCCATGTAGTGGGTGGTAATCAGCAAGGTCATCCCCTGCCGGTTCAGATCCCGCAGGATCTCCCACAGCAGCCGCCGCGCCTGGGGATCCAACCCAACGGTTGGCTCGTCCAAAAACAAAATTTGAGGCCGGTGCAACAGCGCCCTGGCCACCTGGAGGCGCCGCTTCATGCCGCCGGAGAGGGTCTTCACTTTGTCGTGCCGCCGGTCGGCCAGCTTCACGTACTCCAGCCACTCGTCGATGCGCTGCTGCCGCTCCGGGTTGGGGATGTGGTGCATGCGGCCGTGGAACTCCAGGTTTTCCCAAACCGTTAGCTCCGCCTCTAGGGTAATAGGCTGCAACACCACCCCAATCTGCCGCCGCACTGCTAAGGGATCCCGCACCACGTCGTAGCCCCCCACTTGGATGGATCCCTGGCTGGGTCGCGTGAGGCTAGTGAGCATGCGGATGGTGGTGGATTTGCCAGCGCCGTTGGGCCCCAGCAGGGCAAATACCTCCCCCTGAAAGATCCGCAGGCTCAAGTCCTGAACAGCCACCTGCTGCCCAAAGCGCTTCCACACCCCCTGCGTTTCCACTGCCGCCGGCTGGGTCTGGGGCAGAGTCGGGGCCATTGAAAGAGTGGTTGCAGTCGGCTCCATCTGCAGTGTAAAGAAACCTTTCTTCCCTAGCATACGCCAGTTGGGTTGGCCTTCTCTCCTGGGCGGCTGTGATCTTCCTTACTCGGAGCTTTCACCTCGCCCTTGCAAAATAATTGCTGAGGAGCGGGGCTAGCCGAAGCTCTACCCGAAGCACCAGAGTGGAGAGGAACTATGCCAAGTGGAGACCGATTCGATCAGATTGACTTCCGCCTGGATCGCCTAGTCGGCGCTGTGTTGACCCTAGTTGAAGCCGTCAGCTCTATCAAAGACGACTTGTCTCAGTTAAAAGACATCGTTCAGCAGCAGGCGCGGATGACGCAAGAGCACAGCGCGTGGCTGGAGGAGTTCAAGGCCGTCTGCCAGCAGCAAGCTGAAACCGCCCAGCGCCAGGCCGCAACGGTTGAGCGCCTCATTGCCCACTTCTTGCTAGCTCAGCAGCCCAAGGCTTAAGGCATGTCACAATGACAGCAGAGCTGAGGTCGTCCGCCCTTGGAGTTCCCGCTTGCACCAGCCCAGCAGGGTTCTGTGGACACAGAAGAGGTGCTGGCCTTTTTTCGCTGTCGTCGCCTGCCCTACTTGGATCGCTTTGGACCTCAAGAAGCCAAGCTGCCGACGGAAAACCTGCTGGAGCAATGGCGTCGGGATCGCCAAGCTCTGCAAGCTACTGTCCTGGAGCGATTCCCGGGAGAACAGGTCGCGCCGGGCAATGAAGCCCTTCTGGCAGCTATGGCAGCAGGGGCGGAGCGGATCTACGGCGGGCAGATTGTAGCAGAGCTGTTTTGGGAAGCTGAGGCGGAGCTTGCCAGCTCTGAAGTTGCCCTCGCTCCTTCCCCTGAGACAGAGGTTGAGCTCCCTGAAGACGGCTCCACTAACAAGACACCTGCACTGCCGCCTGGGGCTGTTCCAGAGTTTCGTTCCGTTTGGGTAAGCAGCTCGCTGGACCTCCTGATTCGGGATCCCGCCCTTCGCAGCCAAGACCGGCCCGTTTACCTGCCGGTGCACATTCGCCTCGGCAAGCGCCCCAAGCCGGAGTACGAACTGTTGTTGGCTTTGCAGGCCGAGTTGCTTGGATCCCTGCAGGGTCAGGTACCCAAATGCGGCTTCTTGATCTTAAAAGACGGGAAGTGGCACCTTGTTCACCTCAGCCGACGCCGCACCCAGGTGCGTCGCTTGCTGCAAGATTATCTGCACTCCCTTGAGCAGGCGGAGCCGCCGCAGGTGTTTATGGCCCGCAGCCGCTGTCATCTTTGTCACTGGCGGGAGCACTGTCGGCAGTTGAATGCCGTCGCCCAGCCCCTCAGCCTGCTGCCGGGCGTAACCGGATCCCGCTATCCCCTTTTGCAGGAGGCAGGGATCCATTCGATTGAGGCTTTAGCTAACGCTCGCCTGGAGATGCTCCAGGCTATCCCCAAGCTGGGAGCCGGCGTGGCCCTGCAACTGCAGCTTCAAGCCCGTGCCACCCTCAGCCGCAAGCCCCTCTGGCTGCAATCCCCGCCTCAGGCTCTGCCGACAGCGCCCGTGGAGCTGTACTTCGATATCGAGGCGGATCCCCGCCACAACGTCGCTTACCTACTGGGCTTGCTCGTGGTAGAACAAGCAGAGGAGAACAAGGTTGTCAACTACTACAGTTGCCTAGCTGCTGAGCCGCGAGAGGAAGGGCAAGCCTGGCAACAATTCCTACAGCTAGTTCAACGCTACCCTGAGGCCCCCATCTATCATTTTCACAGCTTTGAAGTACAGACTTGTCGGCGACTGGGGGAGCAGCACCAAACGGATCCCCGAGAGGTGCGGCAACTGCTGAAGCGCTTTGTAGATTTGCACAGCTGGGTTCAGCGCTCGGTAGTGCTACCCATCGAGAGCTACTCCCTGAAAAACATCGCTCGCTGGCTGGGGTTTAAGTGGCGACTACCCGAGGGCAGTGGAGCCCACTCCATCTACTGGTACAGCCAGTGGCTGGAAACACGAGATCGCCGCTATTTGGAGCAGTCGCTCATCTACAACGAGGACGACTGCCGGGCTACCTATTGCCTTAAAAACTGGCTAAGCCAAGGTTCGGTTCTTGCCCCCGTCGACGGCCCAAGCCCAGATACTTGGGCCGGACATTGATCGAACCAGCACCATCTCGGTGGAATCGAAATCTGCCTCTCCTCATTTTGCTAACGAAAGATGCTGATCTCAAGCGCATGCTCTTGCAAAAGCCTATTGACCCAGATGCTATCTTTAAGATTCTCAACGAGCAACTAGATTATGCCAAAAATGAAGCCTCAAACCTCGAGAGAAAAAGGATTTTAGTTGTGGATGACAACAAGTCATTCGTCCTTGCGCTGAGAGAACCACTGGATCCCTGGAGACTTGACCTGTACTCCCTCTCGATCCCAAAAGACTTTTGGGAGCAGCTTAATCAAATAATGTCGGAATTAAACGACCGAGATTGGAGCAAGATCCCGATACTCTTCCTAATCGCCCACCCAGACCCTCACACACTCGAACAAGTCTTTCAAGCGGGAGAGGATGACTTCGTTGGTAAACCCATCGTCGGTCCAGAGCTGATCACGCACATCTTCAACCATCTGGAACGCACAGAACTCTTACGGCGAGCTCAAGGGAGAAACTTCCCGTAAGTTTTACCCCCAGATGAAAATTAACCCCCCTTGTATTGGGGGGTTGGTGTGGAGAGATGAGCCTGGCACCGAGCTAGGTTACCGGAGGGTCACCCCTCA
>NZ_JANSHG010000192.1:0-3799 GCF_047461555.1 Synechococcus sp. WC101 | reverse complement strand
GCCTATACCGCTCAAGCTGGACGACGGCCCAATACGCCCGCACCCGCGCCATCCTGCCCAGCGAGGGGATCGCCATCCTCAATGTCGGCTGTGGCTCCGGCTGGGAGACCTTGATCTTGGCGGAGGCCAACCCGGGGGCACGGCTGGTGGCCTGCGACCTCTCGCCGGAGTCGGTGCGGGCGACGGAGCGACGCCTGCGCTACCACGGCTTCGGAGAGGTGGAGCTGTACGCCCTCGACTTGCTGGAAATTGAACAACTGGGGCAGCAGTTTGACTTCATCAGCCTCAACGACGTGCTCTATTTGCTCGAGGATCCGGTGGCGGGCTTGAAGGCGCTCAAGCGGGTGCTCAAGCCGGACGGCATCCTGCGGGCCAACCTGCACCACGCCTACCAGCGGCAGGTGATCTTGCGCATGCAGGAGGCGTTCCGGCTGCTGGGGTTGTTTGATCTGCCCACGCCC
Organism: Synechococcus sp. WC101; assembly: GCF_047461555.1. Taxonomy (NCBI): domain Bacteria; kingdom Bacillati; phylum Cyanobacteriota; class Cyanophyceae; order Synechococcales; family Synechococcaceae; genus Synechococcus; species Synechococcus sp. WC101. Next base: position 3,338 of record NZ_JANSHG010000192.1, on the reverse strand, counting down.
GAAGCCTGCCAGCGGGTGCGGGAGTTCATGGCCAGCCTGGCCTCTGACGAGCTGCGGGTCTCCCTGCACTGGGATCCCCAGATCTACAGCGACGACACCAACATCCGCGCCAACTACCTCTTGCCCGGCGACAAGGGGTTTTTAATCCCAGACTTGATGCGTATGCTCCAGGAGGCGGAGCTGGGCTTGGTTTGCCTGGTGGACTACGCCGACTGGGATCCGGCGCTGCTGTTCAAAGACAGGGCGATGCCGGCCTGGCTGCAGGTGGAGCTGGACAAGCTCTCTCCCGCCGAGCAAAACCACTTCTACGAGCTGGTCTACCCCGACCACCGCCTGATCGACTTTTGGGCCGAGCACCCCGGCTCTTCCCTGGTCTTGCCCTGGAGCGACGCCGACTGGCTGGAGGGCAGGGTGCAGCTCAACCCCATCCTGATGGACAATGCCGAATTTCGCCGCAACTTCGCCCAGGCCTACGAAAAGAAGCTGGAGTTTACTATGAACTGGCCGGGGGCCAGCCGCGGCCGCCTCGCCATTCCGGCTCCCCAGATGGCCTGGCTGGGATCCCTCTTGCAGGGGCCAGTGGCGGTGGCCAGCTTGATCGAGCAGGCGGACCAAGCCCATCAGATAGAACCGGAAGCGGCCCAGGAGCAGGTGCTCACCTACCTGGCGGGGCTGGAGTCGTTTCTGTTTGTGATGTTGGATCCCAGCCCAGCTTCTCTTGGCGCAGAAGGGGCTTGAAATGGCGGCAATCTGGGCCCCGCCTTGGGCGCGCAGGGGAGCGGATCCCTAGCGATCCACCAGGCGCAGCTCAAAGGTGAGGATGTTGGCGGCCAAAATTTCCAAGGCTCCCCCCTCGATGAGCTCGCGGCTGAGGGCAGCCCCGGAGCCACTTTGTTGGATCAATTCTCGGCTGCGGCGCATCGTCTCCTGGCGCTGGGGATCGTCCACGACCACCTGCCGCTGGTTGGAGAGGCTGAGGCGGTAGTAGTGGGGCAGCTCGCCGCGGGTGGCGTCAATGGCCAAGTTGGTTTCCTCGGGGGCGACGCGGAAGGGGGCGCGGGCGGTGAGGAGAGCCACCTGGATATCCTGATCCCGCCCGTCGAGGCCCTCTAGCTCGGAGATGTCGATCTGCAAGCGGAGGGTGTCGCGGTCGCGGCTGAGGCGCTCCACCCGCACCTGGTTGAAGCCGACGGCAAACTCCCGCTCCGGCTCGCCAAACCGCTGGATGGTGGACTGCAAGACCGACTCTTCGTTGAGGGGGGTAACCCGGATCAGGTAGTCCCAGTTCTGGACAAAAGCATACTCATTGGGCCCGACGCGGACATTGGGATCCACCAGATTGGCGGTGGGGCCGGGGCTGCCGGCCCGGCTGAGGGCCACCAGGTACCAGTAGTTGGGGCTGATGGGCAAGCCCATGGTCATGCGCACTTCCAACACCGGCCGCGCCCAAGCGGCAGCCGCCGTGAGGGCTGTGATGGCTGCTGCCCCGAGGCAGCTCCACAGCCAGTGCTGAGGACGAAGCTGAAGCTGCGGTGGGCGAAACCAGGTTACGGCCACAGTTCTCATGTCAGCTTTTTTAACCCCGGCAACTCGCCTTCGCGCCAGGCAACAAAAGACCCGCTGCTTGCGCGACAACTTTGGAACAGTCTAGCCGAAGATGGCCGTTGTCCGGCCAGTTGGGGCTCTGGATCCCGAAGCTGGGCTTTTGGCTAAGCCTACACAGAGGGATAGCTTGGTAGCCTCGCACTTTAGCGCGGGGCGGAAAAGCCCGAGAGCGACTTTAGTCGCTTACCAATGATGTGGGTCATTGATATAGTTTTGAATTACCTCAGCGCTAGCATTCCCCGCAGTACAGAAAAAATAACTTCTGCTCCAAAGGCTAGGTAGTTTTCGCAGGTTAGGAAACTTCTGCCTTAAATATTTGGAAGCTCTACCTTTGAATGCTTTTACCACAAGATGAATTGGGTCGGTAGGCTTAATCTCAAGAAACAGGTGGACATGGTCTGGAGCTATTTCAATCGCTCTCACATGCCAACCCTTCTCGCTAGACAGCTCCTGCCATAGCTCAAACAACCTGTTCCTGACTTCTCCTACCAAGACCTTTTTCCTTCTCTTTGGGCAAAAAACGAGGCGAACAACCGCTAGCCCCACAGCATGGTTATAGTGATTGTACCGTTGGCTTCCCTCTCGCATTGTTGCTTACTTATGTTAGACTGCAGTTATCATGCCACTTACCAACAAGTATGGGGTACGGCTGTCAGCAGGTTCTCGTCAGGGACAGGGAGCTACTCCCCGTATTAGAGTACTTGTGTCAACAGTCTAATAAGGTGTACAACTGCGCTTTGTACTATGCGCGACAAGTCTATTTCAAAACAAAGCGATTGGCAAGCTATGGTGAGCTTTGCGCTGAAATGGTGAGAACCAAAAACAAGCACTTTATCGCAATGTATGTTTCCGCCGCACAATAGACGTGTAAGTCTGTAGCTGAGGCACTAAGTAGTTTTAAGACAAAGCTGAAACTTTTCTTGCAAGAAGAGATTAGCTTAAGACCAAACCTACCGCGCTACCGTAAGAAGGGAATGTTCACGGTAGCATACCCGAAGAAGTGGCTTAAGTTCCAAGAAGGAAGAGTCAGAGTGCCGCTCGGCAACCAGGTCAAAGCTTGGTTTGGGATAGACGCTTTCTGGATACGATTTCCTACCAACTTAGATTGGAAAAATATTAAGGAGCTAAGAATTCTGCCCAGGCATGGGGTGTTCTACTTGGAGTGAATCTATGCTAAGCCCGCTCAACCGCAATCGCTGGATCCAAAAAAGGTACTAGCAATTGACCACGGAGTAAACAACTGGCTTACGTGCGTTAGCAACTTAGGGCATAGCTTCATCATTGACGGACGCAAAGTCAAATCCTTTAACCAGTGGTACAACAAGGAGGTGGCTAGGCTTAAGACTGACAAGCCGCAGGGGTTTTGGTCGCAGAAACTTGAGCGAATTACGGAAAAAAGAAGCCGGAGGATGCGAGATGCAATTCACAAAGCTGCGCGCAAGGTCATTGACTTCTGTTTGCACCACTCGATTGGGAGAATCATCTTTGGTTGAAACAAAGAACAAAAGCAAGAATGCGGTTTAGGGAAGGTCAATAACCAAAACTTTGTTTTAATTCCAACAGGTTGGTTAAAGGAGCGTATTGCAGAATTATGTCAGCACTATGGCATTGAGTTTATCGAGGCGGAGGAGGCGTACAGTTCACAGGCGAGCTTCCTAGATAGAGATGAGCTACCTAATTATGGTGAAAACCCGACGGGTGGAGACCCTCTGGGAAGCGTGTCAAGCGGGGCC
>NZ_JANSHG010000191.1:0-3959 GCF_047461555.1 Synechococcus sp. WC101 | reverse complement strand
CTTCAGGATGTGGTGCGCCTCTCCGGCAAGCTAATGGAGCGGGAGACGGAGCTGCCGGAGCGACTGCCCACTACCCCGATAGAGTTATCCTACTGGGTTGCCAGCCACTTTCACGGGGCTCCCCGGGAGCAGCAAGCGCTGCTGGAAATGGTCAGCACCGAAAATCGCCTGCGGCGGGAAGCCGAGATCCTCGAGTCCACCCGCAAGCACTTGGCCGCCCGCACTGCCCTCAAGGATTTGTTCTCCGAAATCTCCTAAAATTTCTTGGGATCGCTTGAAAGACGCAGGCCACGGGGGAGTTGTCAGCCGTTCTGGCGCTCGCGTTGCCACCCGTCTCAACGGCGGCTGCAAAAGCCGGCTGAGGTTCAGTGATTGTCCAGGGATCCGATGTCCTACCCTCGCCGTTATCTGCGCTTTGCCTCCCGGGTTCTGGGCCGAGAAATGGAGATGCTCCACTTTGGGCATCGCGGCTACCCGCTCATCTGCCTGCCCACCAGCAATGGGCGTTTTTTCGATCTGGAAGATCGCGGCATTATCGCCAGCCTCGGCCATCACTTGGAGCAGGGCTATTTGCAGGCCTTTTGCGTGGAAACCCTCGATTGGGAGACCTTGTTCAACCGCGAGCTGGACGTGCCCCAGCGGCGGGATCGCTGGCTGTTGTTGGAGCAACACTGGGTAGAAGAGCTGATCCCCTACGCCAAAGCAGAAGCGCAAAATGACTTTCTGGTGGTGGCAGGCTTCTCTCTGGGGGCCACCCACGCCGTCAACCTCACCTGCCGGCACCCTGGCCTGGTGCGCCGTTGTCTGGCGCTGGGGGGGCCCTACGATGTGGCGGCCCTCGGCTCCGTCACCGGCTGGGATCCCCAACAGGCGGAACAGGAGCTGTATTTCATCAACCCCTTGGCCTACCTGTCCAACATGAGCCGACAACTCTGGGATCAGCTGGGCGGGCGCAACACCGAGCTAAAACTGCTCACCGCCCACCGCGACCACTGCCTCAACGACAATCTGCGCCTGGCAGAAGTCCTCCGCCGCAACGACATCCCCCATCACCTGGAGGTATGGGAAGGGGATCACGACTGGCCCACCTGGCAAGCGCAAATCCGCGCCTTCGCCTAGGATCCCTTGCAGAGGAGTCAGAGAGCTTTTGATGAGAGAGCCTGGATGATCGAAGACTACTGGGTTGGCAGCCTGCACTTCAGCGAGCCTTTTGGGGACGACACCCTGGCCCGTCTCAACGCCCTTCCCCCCATTCAAGCCCGCAACGGCCAAGCCTACAAGATCCGGGCGGAACATGTCACCATTCACGAGGTGAACCTGGATTACCGCACCAAGTACCGCCTCATCCTAGACCGCTTCAGCTACCTTTACCCCCAGGCCATCGGCCTGTTCATGGGCTTTGCCTTCAGGGGGGTGTACATCATCAACAACCCCTTCAGCTTTTACTACTACCTGCGCAACAAAGATGCCGCCTACATGGTGGTCAAAGAGCTGGGGATCTCCATCCCCAAGACTTACATTCTGCCCCCCAAGGAGGCCCCAGCTTTGAAAGCCGAAGATTTTAAGTATCACAAGTTCTTCGATTGGCAGGGGATGGCAGAAGATCTCGGCTGGCCAATCGTGATCAAGCCGGCAGAGGGACGGGAGGCCATCGGAGTCGAAATCGCCTACAACATGGAGCAGCTTCTCTACTTTTACGACCGCTCCGGATCCCAGGTGATGATGCTCCAGGAGAAGGTTAAAAGTCCTTATCCCTGGCAGATTCGCGCTCTCTGTATTGGCCGAAAGATCATCCCAATTAAATACATCTTTCGCAAGTTCGATGCCAGCGAATATCTGTTCGATCCAGAGTTTCTCACGCCGGAGATGGGCAAAAAAGTTATCGACACCTGCCGGATCATCAATCGGGCGTTGGGCTATGAAATGAACTCGGTGGAGCTGTTTATCGACGAACAAGGGGAGCTACAGGCCATTGACTTTAACAATCCGGTGCCCGATGGCCGCCTCAAGGCTTTGGGAGAAATTTTTTACAACGATTACCAGCAGGCCCTTTGCGATTTGGTCGTAGATATTGTGCGGGAACAGCGTCCTTTCGACTTCTTGCCCCCAGACGTCAACCGCTTTGCCCAGATCGCCCGGCGAGCCGACCTCACCCGTGAGCAGAAGTTTCAGATGGCTCTCGAGCTGGCCAACCGCTACTACGAGCCCAGGGATCCCGAATAAAATTTAACAAAAGCACGGTCTAGCGCTGGGAAAGCTTTGGGCTGGGCAAAGAGCAGTTGCCTGGCTTTCGTCTATGGGACCCTTGAGGCGCAGGGATTCCATCCTAGGTTGAGCTTAGAGGGGGGATCCCCTCCCAGCCGCGGCAGGGCAAGTTGGTCTATCCGGACAGGCAAATGTCAACCGGTTTGAAATTGCGCTGGTGCCACGATATTCGCGGGATCCCAGCATCTGCCTGGCAAGCGCTGCAGACGGAGCGCACCTCTCCTTTTTTGGAGTACGAGTGGCTGCACAGCCTAGAAGCCTCCGGCTGTGCCAGCCGCAACACGGGGTGGTTGCCCTGTCACCTGTTGGTGGAGTCGGATGGGCAACTCATCGCCGCTGCCCCCTTGTATTTGAAAAGCCATAGCCAGGGCGAATTTGTCTTCGACCAAGAGTGGGCTGCGGTTGCCAACCAACTGGGAGAACGCTACTACCCCAAGCTGATCGGCATGGCCCCTTTTACGCCGGCCACCGGCTATCGCATTCTCGTCCATCCCGACTACTCGGAAGCAGAGGTGTGGCCGTCGATGCTGGCTGCTATCGATCGCTTCTGCCAGGACAATGATATTTCGCTGTTCAGCCTGCTCTATGTGGACTTAGACTGGCGGGCCCAACTGGAGGCCGATGGATTGACTCCCCGAATTACCCACAACTACCAGTGGCACAATCCCGGCTATCGCTCTTACGAAGACTTTTTGAGCCAGTTCAACGCCAACCAGCGGCGCAACATCAAGCGAGAGCGGGCCGCCATGGAAAAAAGCGGCATAGAACTCAAGATCTACACCGGAGAGGAGATCACGCCGCGCCTTCTCTCTCTCATGTACGACTTTTACAGCAACACCTGCGCCCAATTTTGGAACTGGAGCAAATATCTCAACCGCCGCTTTTTCGAATCTCTCTATCCCAACTACCGGCAGCGGCTGGTGCTGGTGGCCGGGGAACGAAATACAGAAATTGTGGGGATGTCTTTTTGCGTCCGCAAAGGGGATCGCCTCTTTGGGCGCTACTGGGGCTGCCGAGAAGAGGTGAAGTTCTTGCACTTTAATGTGTGCTACTACGAGCCGATTGCCCTAGCCATCCGCGAAGGGATCCGCAACTTTGATCCCGGAGCTGGAGGATCCCACAAGATTCGGCGGGGATTTCCAGCCACTCCCGTGTATAGCTACCACCGTTTCTACCGCCCCAGGCTAAAGCAGGTGCTAATCCCCTATCTGAATCGCGTCAACCCTCTCATGTTGGCTGAGTTGGAGAGGGTAAATCAAAACGAGGTTCCCTTTCGAGAAGATATTCTACCCTCTCTGTCTACTCTTACGCGAGGTTAAATGAACTACCACTGGATAAGCTTTTTCTGAACGGCTGCCATACACATGGCAACGCGAGCGTTGATCTCATCTTCAGAGCCAAAGATATCCAGTTTCTCTTTGAGCCTTTGAATACAGTTTTGTACGGTTTTTTTGCTCGTGTGAATGCGGTCGGCGATGGCCTGGTCGGTGAGGGCCTCTTTGCAGAGCAGGTTCAAGACCTCGATTTCCCGCTCCGTTAGCTTTGTTAAGCCGCGCAACTCTCGCGGCATGCGCAATTCCCCATTGAGGGCACTTTTGGCTCCTTCCAAGAAGACACTGCGCCGCTCCATTTTGTTGACGGCGGCAAATCCGCCCTGGTGCTTGCTGATTAGGCCCACCAGGGGAGTTAGCAGC
>NZ_JANSHG010000190.1:0-4007 GCF_047461555.1 Synechococcus sp. WC101 | reverse complement strand
GATCCACCACCGTCCGGCCCAGATTGAGGGGGCTAGCCGTCTCCACCTCCACGTAGCAGGGCTTGAGCTCGAACAACTGCGGCTGCAGCAGGTAGGCGACTACACAGGGATCGTGCAGCGGCCCCCCCGGCAGGCCGTAGCGCCGGATGTCGAACTTGCCGTAGAAGGCGAGCATGTCGGCCACCGTCTGGCCTACCCGCGTGCCGAGGGCGCGGATCCGCTCGATCCGCTCCGGCGTACTGAGGACTTGCTGGGTAACGTTCAGGCCCAGCATCACCACCTCGGGGATCCCGGCGCTGAGCACGATCTGAGCAGCATGGGGATCGGTGAAGATGTTGAACTCGGCGGCCGGGGTGGTGTTTCCCTCAAAGGCAGATCCCCCCATGAACACCAGACGTCGGATGCGCTCCACGATGCGGGGCTGCTGCACCAGGGCTACTGCCAAGTTGGTCATCGGGCCCAGCAGCGCCAGGGTAACCGGCTCCTGCGCCGCCATCAAGGTCTCGATCAGGTACTGCACGGCGTGCAGGGATCCCAGCGGCATCTGGGGCTCCGGCAAGTTGGCCCCGTCGATCCCGCTTTTGCCGTGCACCTCTTCGGCAGTCTGCAGCGGGCGCAACAGCGGGCGGGGACAGCCGGCATAGACTGCCATCTGCGGGCAGCCGGCCAGCTCGCAGATCTGCCGGGCGTTGCGGCTGGTTTTTTCCACAGAGACATTGCCGGCCACCGTGGTAATGCCCAGCACCTCTAGCTCCGGCGAAGCCATCGCCAGGAGCAGGGCCACCGCGTCGTCTTGGCCGGGGTCGCAATCGATGATCAGGGGCACCATAGGGCTCCCAGAGGCCTTTCACCCCTAGTGTAGGCGGCAATGGCACGCTCTCTTTGAGTCTCCCTTGGCTGACTCTGAAGGCCAAGGCAGATTCCGGTCAGGTTTAAGAAGATTTAAGATCGAAGGCGGTTCTTATCGTTTTCTATCCTTATTGAAGCCCGACACCCACCCACTGCACATCAGCCTTTTGCTCGACTGGGAGCCGCCTGCTGGAGAGCCGCTGGCGGCAGAGGCTTTGTTGTCGCCAGAACGCTTTGTGGCTGAGGTCTTCCAGGATCCGGAAGCCTTTCTGGAGGCTCTGCGAGGGGAGGAAAACCATCCGGACTGCCTGGTGCTGCTGGTGGAAGCGACGCGGCTGGACAAGCTGGAGGCGTTGGGCTGTCAGCTTTGCAAGCAGGGACTGTTGCTGCCGACAGTGGTGGCCATTGTGTCGGAAGAGCTCAAACCGGAAGGCGGCGCCAGCCGCTCCGGCGAAGCGTCCTCCCCCCCTGTTCCTCCGGGGGCGAGAGCTCTGCTCAAGCGGGAGCGGTTTTTCTACCACAACGCCACTCTGGTTCGCCTCGTCTCGCCGTCAGAGCTGTTGCCGCCAAAGGGATCCCAGGCCACTCCCTCTGCTTCTCCCTTGGAGCTGCTGATCAACCGAGCCATTGCCCTGTTTCTCCAGATTTCCCCCACCTGCAGCCTGCCTGCAGCAAACCCTCACCCCAAGGATCAGCCCTACCTGCTCTACACGCACCAGCAGCAGCGGCGGCTGGCGGAAAAGCTGCGGGAACGCCTCGGCTACGCCGGCGTGTACTACCATCGGGATCCGGAGCTGTTCTACCGCCACCTGCCCCCCGACGAGCAGCAGACCCTCATGCGGCGGCTGCGTAACCTTTACCAGGCTATTGTCCTGGAGTATTTTCAATCTCCTGAGACCGTCAATGCCCGCATCGACGAGCTGGTGGCCCTTGCCTTTTTTGCCGACATCGGCGCCGCCCAACTGTTGGAGCTGCACATGAACCTAATGGAGGATTTTGCCAAACAACTAAAACTGGAGGGTCGCAGCGAAGAGATCCTGCTGGATTACCGCCTCACTCTCATCGACGTGATGGCCCACCTGAGCGAAATGTACCGCCGCTCCATTCCCAAATCTGCCCCAAGGGATCCCTAGGTTATGTCCACTCGCAAAGCCTATGTCCTCAAGCTCTACGTGGCGGGCAATACCCCCAATTCTCTGCGCGCCCTCAGCACCTTGCAAGACATTCTGGAAAAAGAGTTCCGCGGCGTGTACAGCCTGAAAGTCATCGACGTCTTGAAAAATCCGCAACTGGCAGAGGAAGATAAGATCCTGGCAACACCGACCCTGGCCAAAATCCTGCCGCCGCCGGTGCGGAAGATTATCGGCGATCTGTCCAACCGAGAGAAGGTGCTCATCGGCCTAGATCTGCTCTACGAAGAATTGGACGAAGAGGCTTAGGACAGGTTTTAGGGGAGAGAGGGGCATGAACCAACCATTGGAACCTTCTGAGTCAGAAAAGCTGCAAGGTAACGCCGCGGAGGGGATCCCATCGACCTACTTCCTAGGCGGGCCCGAGCCGCGGGGGATCCCGAAAAAACAGACGGGTATCGAGGGTTTTGAAGACATCAGCCACGGCGGGCTGCCCCTGGGCCGCACCACCTTGGTCAGCGGTACCTCCGGCACCGGCAAAACTCTGTTTGCCCTGCAGTTTCTCTACAACGGCATTGTCAAGTACCAGGAGCCAGGGATCTTTGTTACTTTTGAGGAGACCCCTGCCGACATCATTCGCAACGCCGCCAGCTTCGGCTGGGATCTGCAGGCCCTCATCGACAAGGGGCAGCTCTTTATTCTGGATGCTTCGCCGGATCCGGAGGGCTACGAGGTAAGCGGCAATTTCGATTTGTCGGCCCTCATCGAGCGCATCCAATATGCCATTCGCAAATACAAAGCCAAGCGGGTGGCCATCGACTCGGTAACGGCCATCTTTCAGCAGTATGAGCCGGCGGGCGTGGTGCGGCGGGAGCTGTTTCGCCTGACAGCCCGCCTCAAGCAGGCCAACGTCACCACGGTCATGACCACCGAGCGCACTGAGGAGTACGGCCCCATCGCCCGCTATGGGGTGGAGGAGTTCGTCTCCGACAACGTGGTGATCCTGCGCAACATCCTGGAGGGGGAGAAGCGGCGGCGTACCATCGAGATCCTGAAGCTGCGGGGCACCACCCACATGAAGGGGGAATATCCCTTCACCATCACCAACGAGGGGATCAACATCTTCCCGCTGGGAGCGATGCAACTGACGCAGCGCTCTTCCAACGTGCGCGTCTCTTCCGGCATCGAGAAGCTGGACGAGATGTGCGGCGGTGGCTTTTTCAAAGACTCGATTATCTTGGCTACCGGCGCCACCGGCACAGGCAAGACCTCGCTGGTGAGCAAGTTCCTCGAGCGAGGCTGCCTAAATGGGGAGCGCTGCATCCTGTTTGCCTACGAAGAGTCGCGGGCCCAGCTTGCCCGCAATGCCTCTTCCTGGGGCATCGACTTTGAGGAGTTTGAGCGGCAAGGCCTCCTTAAGATCATCTGCGCCTACCCCGAGTCCGCCGGCCTGGAAGACCACCTGCAGAAGATCAAAACCGAGATGATGGCCTTCAAGCCCTCCCGCATGGCCATCGACTCGCTGTCGGCGCTGGCGCGGGGTGTGAGCCAAAATGCTTTTCGACAGTTTGTTATCGGCGTAACCGGCCTGGCCAAGCAGGAGGAGATCACCGGCTTTTTCACCAACACCACCGATCAATTCATGGGATCCCATTCCATTACCGAGTCGCACATCTCCACCATCACCGACACAATCATTCTGCTGCAGTATGTGGAGATTCGCGGCGAGATGGCACGGGCGCTCAACGTCTTTAAAATGCGGGGATCCTGGCATGACAAGGGCATCCGCGAGTACCTCATCTCGGATTCGGGGATTCAAATTCGCGATTCCTTCCGCGGCTACGAGCGGATTATCAGCGGATCCCCGACCCGCATCAATGTGGATGAGAAGAACGAGCTCTCTCGAATTGTGCAAAATGTCCAATCTTTGGACGAGTAGGGGCTTGGGCTTGACCGGCGCCAACTGCCCCTAACATTTTGCAACCATAGGTTTTTGGCTGCGTGCATCCGCCAGGGGCTCCTTTGTTC
>NZ_JANSHG010000189.1:0-4034 GCF_047461555.1 Synechococcus sp. WC101 | reverse complement strand
ATCTGGAAGAGAGGGGATCCCCAATTGCTCTGGAGGTGTTTGTCCATGGGGCCCTCTGCGTGGCCTACTCCGGGCAATGTCTGACCAGCGAAGCCCTGGGAGGACGCTCGGCCAACCGTGGAGAATGCGCCCAGGCCTGTCGCCTGACCTATGAGCTGGTGGTGGACGGGATCCGGCGCGACTTGGGCGAGAAGCGGTATTTGCTCAGCCCCCAGGATCTGGCCGGGCTGGAGGTGCTGCCGGAGCTGGTCAAGCTGGGGATCCACTGTTTGAAAATTGAAGGCCGCCTGAAATCGCCGGAATATGTAGCTAATGTAACGCGCATCTATCGGCGGGCCTTGGACGCTCTGGGGGCAGGGCAGGCGTGGCAGCCCTCAGCCCAGGAATGGTATGAGCTGGAGATGAGCTTTTCCCGCGGCTTGTCCACCGGCTGGCTGCGGGGCATCAACAACCAGGAGCTGGTACACGCCCGTTTTGGCAAAAAGCGGGGGGTTTACCTGGGGCAGGTGGTGAGGATCGAGGGGGATCAAGTGGGAGTGCGCCTAGAGGCCCCCCTCAAGGCGGGGGATGGGGTGGTCTTTGACCAGGGAGAGCCGGAGCTGCCCGAGCAAGGAGGGCGGGTTTACTGCGTGCAGGAGAGGCAGGGGTTGGCCTGGCTCGGCTTTGCCCGGGGGGCCGTTGACTGCAAACGCCTGCGGGTGGGGGATCGCCTCTGGAAGACCAGCGACCCGGAGCTGGAAAAGCGCCTGCGCCAGAGCTATGCCGGGGATCAGCCCCGCTTCCGCCGCCCCGTCCACCTGGAAGTCCATGGCCAGGCCGGACTGCCCCTGACCCTCATCCTGCGCGATGAAGAGGGCCACGTGGTGCAGGTGGATTCCCCCATGCCTTTGCAGCCCGCTCGCCAGCAGCCCCTCACCGACGAGAAGCTGCGACAGCAACTGGGCCGCCTGGGAGGTACGCCCTTCCGGCTGGGATCCCTGCACAACGCCCTGGAGGGAGAGGTGATGCTGCCGGTCAGCGTCCTCAACCAGATGCGGCGCCAGGCGGTGGAGCAGTTGCAAGCGCTGCGGGCCCGGCCCCGCCGCTGGCAGCTCAATCCTGAAGCCCGCTGGCAAGACCTGCTGCCGCCCCAGGAGCAAGCCGAGCTGGGATCGCCCCAGCTAGTGGTGTTGGTGCGGGAGCCGGAGCAGGTGCCGGCGGCGCTTGCCTGTGGCATCCGGCAGATCTACCTGGAGTTTGAGGATCCCCGTCGCTACCGAGAAGTTATCCGCGCTACCAAAGCTGCTCACCCTGAGGTGGAGCTGTGGGCGGCCCCACCCCGCATCACCAAGCCGGGAGAGACCTGGATTTTAAAACAAGTGTTGGCGGCAGGAGCCGATGGCTACCTGGTGCGCAACTACGACCACCTGCGCTTTTTTGCCAACCAGCGCTGCATTGGCGATTTTTCCTTGAACGTGGCCAATCCCCTCGCCGCCCATTACTTGAAAACCCGCTACCGCCTGGAGCGCCTGACCGCCTCCTATGACCTCAACCACGAGCAACTGGGATCCCTGCTGGAGGCCGGCCCCGCCCACTGGTACGAGGTTACCATCCACCAGCACATGCCCATGTTCCACATGGAGCACTGCGTCTTCTGCGCCTTTCTCTCCAGCGGCACGGATTACACCAACTGTGGTCGCCCCTGCGAAAAACACCAGGTAAAGCTAAGGGATAGGGCCGATGTGGAGCACATCTTGAAAGCGGATGCCGGCTGTCGCAACACCCTCTACAACGGCAAAGCCCAGACTGGGGCAGAATATGTGCAAAAACTGCTGGATCTGGGGCTGCGCTATCTGCGCATCGAGTTCCTCCAGGAGTCTCCTGCGGAGATCCAACAAACTCTGCGTTGTTACCAGCAACTCCTTCAGGGCCAGATGAGTGGCTCTCAACTGTGGCGCCAGCTGAAGCTCCACAGCCAGCTAGGGGTAACACGCGGTTCTCTGGAAAGTTGACGAGGGACGCCCATGCTCTTTTCGCCGCAGCAGATGCTCCCCCCCGCCCTCTACCCCCTCCTGCACCGGAGCCTGAAGACTCTTTTCCCGGAGGCTCTCTGGGAGCTGCCCCCGCATCCTAAGCAGCAGGTGGCCCTTACCTTTGACGACGGCCCCCACCCGCAGCACACGCCAGCTCTCTTACGGGTTTTGCAGGAGTTTCAGGTGCCGGCCACCTTCTTTGTGTTGGGGGAACGGGTGCAGCGCTGGCCTCACCTGATGCGGCAAATTCGCCAACAGGGCCACGAGATTGGCCTGCACGGCTGGCAGCACCGCTCCTTTACCCAGCTCAGCCGCAGCGAATTGCATAGCGGCTTGCGGCGCAGCCAAGCCGCCCTGGTGGCTGCCTGCGGCGGGATCCCAGAAGAATATCGGGCTGTGCGCCCGCCCAACGGCTTGTTTTGGCCGCAAACGCTGGTGGATCTGCGCCGCTGGGGATTCTTCCCGGTGATGTGGAGCGTGGTGCCCGAAGATTGGCTGGAACCGCCGGTGGCAGTAGTGGTGGAGCGAGTGCTGGCCCAGGTGCGGCCCGGCTCCCTGATTGTGCTCCACGACGGCGTCCAGGGGGGATCTCAGGTAGCCAAGGTAGTCTGCCGTTTGATCCCGGCCTTGAGAGAAGAGGGGTTTGACTTCGCCGGCCTGCCGGATCCCGCAGACCTTCCCAGTTGCGGAAAAGATTGAATACAGTAGGAGTCAGCCATCGACAAGGAGGCAAGCCATGGGCGCGCGCAAGATCATCTACGGCATTTTTGGGCAGCGGGCCGGCAGCGTTATTGTCGGCACTTGGAACTGGCTGTGGGGGATCCCAGTGGACAAGGGCGGCACAGGGGCGGTGATGGTGGCAGAAGAATCGCTGCGGGCCATGCAAGAAACGGTGCAACGCCTCACCGAAGCCGTCGCCACCCAGGTGGCCGCCTACCAGCGCGCCGAACAGAAATACATGCAAAAGGTGCGCGAGTACCAGGCCCTGGAGAACAAAGCCCGCCTGGCCGCCCAACGGGGGGATCAAGAAGCCGCCCGCCTGGCCATGGCAGAAGCGCTGCGCATTGAAGCGATTCTCGGCCCGCTTAAGGAGAATGTGGAAACAGCAGAGCGCTACGTCACCGCTGCCAAGCAAAAGCTGGCCCGCGAAAAAGAGCGGCTGGCGGCCTACAAGAGCGAGCTGAGCAACCTCAAAGACATCAACGAGGTCAACCAAGCTCTCGAGCAGATGACTCGCGTCAACAACGCCTACAACATCGACTCGGCCAAGTCCCAATTCGAGGCGGCCAAGAACGCCATCCAAGCTCGCCAGCTCAAGGCGCGCGCCCTGAGCGAGCTCTCCGAGGATCGCAGCGAGCAACTTGCCGCCCAACTGGACGAAATGGCCCTCGACGACGAGGTCTCCCGCCGCCTGGCCATGCTCACCGGCCAAGGAGGCGGCTCGGTCAATCTGCCCTTGCCGGATCTGGATTTCGAGGAGCGGCTTCCCCAATAGTGGGGATCCCTTCTGGCTATTGCTCCGCCTTGTCGGGGCTTTTCCTTACGCTGAGGTGTCGTTCCCAGGAGATAGGGTAAACCTAGTCCTCGGCGAAATCGGCCTCCACCACCCCACCGGTCTCGGGGCTGGCAGCCACTGCCTGCGCCGGGACGGCTTGTGCCACCTGTGGCACTTGCACGAGCTGGGGCGTGAAAACGAACAGGTTGTAGACCGTGTTGCGGCGGATGTTGTCCATCATCTCCAGGAACAGCTCGTAGCCCTCGTTCTTGTATTCGATGAGGGGATCCCGCTGGCCATAGCCGCGCAGGCCCACCGCTTCCCGCAGCGCCTCCATCTGTTGCAAGTGCTCCCGCCAGAGGGTATCCACCTGCTGCAACAGGAAAAAGCGCTCAGCCTTCCGCATCAGGCCAGGCTCAAAGGTATCCAAGAAGGCCTCTTTGGCCTCGTAGGCCATCTCCGCCTGTTTGATCAGGTAGTCGAGGATTTCCTGATAGGAGAGATCCCGTAAGTCCTCAACCTTGAGG
>NZ_JANSHG010000188.1:0-4123 GCF_047461555.1 Synechococcus sp. WC101 | reverse complement strand
TTGGAGATCGGGTCGGCTGCTCTTTCCCTCGAAGAAGAAGGGCGCAGGCTGCAAATTGAAGAGAAAATCTACAGGGATCTGCTGAGCAGCCATGCCCACTACCGCAAGCGCAGCGAAGAGCTGGCACGGTTACTCTTAGATCTCAAAGAGAAAATCTTAGATGAGCAAGGCGAAGCGGAAGTGTACGCTCACCTGAGCGGCGCCTTTCTGGGGGAAGAAGACTGACCATGCGGATCCTCTCTTTGGCTCTGCAGAACTTCAAGTCTCATGAGGACGCCTTCTTCGAGTTTGAGCCCGGTATCAACGCCATTTGTGGAGAAAATGGAGCAGGCAAAACCAGCATTCTAGAGGCCATCGCCTGGGTTTTGTTTGACTACTGCCCCTACAACCAAGAAGAACTCATCCGCACAGGGGCCAGCGATGCGGTGGCTACTGTCCAGTTTATCTCCCAGTGGGATCAGCGCACCTACGACGTTCGCCGCAGTGTCAGGCAGGGATATCGCCTCTTCGATCCGCAATTGAAGCAGCGCCTAGATTACGAGCGCAAGGCAGATGTGCTAGCGTGGCTGAGGCAACATTTGGGTGTGCCCGCCGGTACTGATTTGGCGCGGCTCTTTGCTACAACGATTGGGGTGCCCCAGGGCACTTTCACAGCAGATTTTCTCAAAACCAGTCGGGAGCGGAAAGAAGTTTTCGACCGCATCTTGAAGGTAGAAGAGTACCAGCAAGTTGCAAAGGATCTGCTGGCAGTTGAAAAATACAGCGAGGCGCAAGTTCTGGCCGTCAAGCATCAAATTGAGCTGCTCCATCAACAGATGCAAGACTGGGATCCGCTGCAAGTAGAGCAGCAGAGAATCGAGCAAGAACTGAGCCACTGGCAGGAGCGCTTAAGCCACCATACCCATACCTTGGCCGAGGTGAAGCTGGAGCTGGAGCGGCTGGAGAAGCTGCTTGAGCAAATCCAAACGCTCGACCGGCAAATTGCTCAACTGGAGCAAGAGGGATCCCTGCTGGCAGTAGCCCTTGAGCAAGCCGAAAAGCTGTGGGCAGAGGCCCAGCGAGCGCAGGCACAACAACAGCACCACCAAGAGGGATCTCAGCGCTTTTTGGCCATAGAAGATCGGTTGCGGGAGCTGGAAAAGCAACGGCAGCAGCGCCTGGAGTGGCTGAAGCGGCGGGAGGCCCTGCTCTCGCAAAAGCAGAACCTCGAAAACCAACTGGCGAGGCTGCAGGAAAAACTCAGCCAACAACAGCGCTGCAAGCAGGAGCTAGAGGAGCTGGCTCCCCAAATTCAAGCCCAAGAGGAGCTAGAGCGCCGGCAAAGCCATTGGGCTCAGCAGCTCGACACCTTGCTCCAACTGCACCGCGAATGGGAGCAGCTTCAGGAAGAATGGTCAGCCCACGCCGGGCGCTGTCAACTGCTGCAAAGCCGCGTCCAAGAGGCTGAACAGGCGCAGGCCATCTGTCAACAGCACGAATCGGCCTACAGGCGTTATCTGGAGTTGGAGGCTTGGGTGGCAGAGCAAGAGGCGTTGCGACGAACACGGCAGACCTTGACAGCTCAGCGGGAAACTTTACGGCAGCAGCTCCACCAACTCCAACTGCGAGAATCTGAATATCGACAGCAGCTCCAACTCTTCCAGAAAATCGAGGAGGAAAAGCTACACCTGCAAACGCTCTGCGAAAAGCAAACCGTCCTGGAACAACGGTACTCTCAAATTGGCCAGAAGTTGGCCTCTTTTCAGGCCCTGCGCCTAGAGCTAAGACAGAGAGAAACAGAACAGGAACAGGGCCGGGCCCAGTTGGAACAGTTGCGGCTGCAGCTTCGACAGCGACAGGCCGATCGAGAGCACGTAGCCAAGATTCCCCTCCTGGAGGCTCAACAAGAGCGACTGCAAACTCAGCTCAGCCGCCTAGCCGCGGCGCGGCAATTTCAGCGGGAACTCCAAGCCCTTTTCGAGCAGGGCTCTCACCAACTGGCCCAGCACAACCGCAGCATTCAAACTCTTGTGGAGGAGCTGGCCGCTTGCCAACAGAGTTATCCGCAACTCCAACCTCTATGGCAGCGGATCCCGCAAGTTCTGGCCCAGTCTTCAGCCCTCAGCCAACAGTTACTGCAATCCATCCAACAAATCCTACAGGATCTTTCCCCCCAAACTTGCGAGCCTCAGCTACGCCAGCAACTGGCTGATATCCAGGAGCAACTCAAGACTTTGCAGCCCCTGCTGGGCTTAACGGCGCAGATTCCCGAGTTAGAAGCTCAAATTCAACAGTTGCTGCAATGGCAAAACGAACGCCAGAGCAAAATTGAGGATCTTCAGTGGAGCCTCGAGGCAGAGCCAGACTTTCTTCGGCAACAACAGGAAATTGGCCAAGCGCTGCAGGCACTGGGGGATCCCAGGGGGCAAATCCAGCGCCTGGAAAAGGAGCTCAACAATAAGCCGAGAGTTGAGCAAGAGTACCAGCAAGTTGTAGCCAGCATCCAGCAACTTCAACAACAGATACAAGCCCTAGAGCAGCAGCTTCAGCCCCTTGCCGATCTAGACGAGAGAATTGCCGCTTTACGGGAGGAGCAGAGTTGCCATCGCAACAGCTATGAAACCGTTATCCGTATGCAACCACTTGTCCAAAGTTTGCCACAACGAAAAGATGAACTGCAAACAGCTCAGTTGGCTCTAGAACAGATCCAGCAAGCTAAGCAGGAAAAACAAGCCCAAATTGATCGCTGGGAGAAAATAGAGGGATCCAAAGATTACCTGCAAGCCCAAATTGTAAAAGCCGCCGAAACCTTGAAGTCCCTGGGGGATCCGAGAAGCCGGGCTGAGTGGCTGAAAGCGGAGCTCAAGCTGGAAAGACAGTACCTGCAAACGCAGGCAGGTTGCCTACAGCAAATCCAGGATTTGGAGGCAGCACTCCGCCCCCTCGAGGAAGCGCTGCTGCAAACCGAACACCTGGATCGAGAGCTGGGATCCCTGCAAGAACAGCGCGAACACTACCGAGCGGATCACGAGCAATATCTACGTCTGGAGCCTATTGCCAAACTGCTCCCCCAACGAGAACGGAAGCTCAGTGAACTGAAGGCGCAACAGCAAGCATTGCAAACCCAACTGTCCCAATTGCGGGCACAGCGGGATCCTTTGGCTTCCCTCTATCAGCCTCAGGAGCACCAACGTCTGCGCTCCCTTTTGCAGGCCACCGAAATTCAAAAGGCCGAGGCTCAAGCTCGCCTGGAAAGCCTTGCCCCTCAACTACAGAAAATCCAGGAAAGGTTACAGCAACTGGAGCGGGTGAGAGAAACCTTAAAACAAGTCGAGACGCAACGAATCGAGAAAGAGCGTCTACATCGCTTCATTAAGTTTAGCCGAGATACCTACAAAAAGGCTGGCCCTCAAATTACCCAATACTATCTACAGCAGATCAACAACATTGCCGATCACCTCTTCCGGGAAATCCTCAACCGCCCCAATGTTGCCCTCACCTGGGAGGCCGACTACGAGATCCGCGTTCAAGAGGGAGGCGGCCCCAAACGACGTTTTGCCAGCCTTTCTGGAGGAGAGCAGATGTCGGCAGCTCTGGCAGTTCGCCTAGCCTTGCTCAAGGTGTTAGGACAGTTGGATATTGCCTTCTTCGACGAGCCCACCACCAACATGGACGCCCAGCGCCGACAGCGATTGGCCGAGTCCATTACCAATTTGCGCTCTTTTGAGCAGCTATTTGTGATCAGCCACGACGATACCTTTGAGCAAGTAACGGAGAACATCATTCGGGTGGAGAGGCACGCTGGCTCTGGCCAGATGAGGAGGGATCCCACCTATGGTATTTAGAGCTGACCGGGTTCTGGCAGTATTGCAGCAAAAGCGGGAGGCTTTCGTCACTTTTGATCAAGGGCTATCGGAGCGCAGAGAGGGATATCGGCAGGCCATGGAAAGATTGTGCCAGTGGTCGAGCGCAGAGATTGCCGAAAAAATAGCGCCCTTGGACTTTCCGGGTGCTCTACCTACTCAAGAGTGGGATCTTTACTCCAGTTGGTCAGTTCCTTTTGAACAGGCATGGACTAGCCATGAGGAAAGCGATGAATGGGCAAGGTCGATTATTAAAAATATTTCCACCTTTGCAGTAGATG
>NZ_JANSHG010000187.1:0-4141 GCF_047461555.1 Synechococcus sp. WC101 | reverse complement strand
GATCTGGATCTCTGCGCCGCCCAGTTGGCGCGGCTGCTGAGTTGGCTAAAGCAAAACCATCCGCAGCTCTATCCAGAGGCAGTGCAACTGGTGGATGCCACCCGCGAGGAGTTTGAGCGGCGGGTTCAACGAGGATAAGAGATTCGTAGAGGCCTGGGGTGCCAAGGCTAGGATAGGGGGTATCTCCTTATCTCCAAGCTCGCTGCCAATTGCCGCGGAGCTGCTCCCCCCTCTCCCTGGGGGAGGGAGCTGGGGGTGAGGGAAAAGTTGTGTTGACCCGCTAGGCATTGGAGATGGCTACTGCGGATGCGAAGTTCCCCGAGCGGATAGCTCAGCCGTCCTCTCAGGAAGAGCCTGGAAAGGGATCCCTGCTGCTCCATGTTGGGGGCATGAGCTGCGCCGGCTGTGTTCGGGTCGTCGAGCAGACCCTGCTGAATCAGCCGGGGGTGGTCAAAGCCAGCGTTAACCTGGTTACCGAATCAGCTCTTGTGGAACTTGCCCCTGGGATCCAGCCTGATCCCGAGCATTTGGCCCGGATCTTGACGGATGCAGGGTTTCCCAGCTCTTGCGCCGCCGGCAGAGGCGATTTTCCCCAAGCTCAGGCTCCTTCCCCCGACGGATGGGACAATGCCCTGGACGCGCCTGCGGATCCCCTCGCGCGGCAACGGCGGCAAGCCCAAGACCACCTTCGCCAGGCCCTCACCGCCGTTTTTTTGCTGCTCATTTCTGCCGCTGGACACCTGGATCTTTTTGCCCGCCTGGGCCTGCCCGTCCTCAACGACGTCTGGCTGCACTGGGGGTTGGCGACGCTGACCTTTGTCGGCCCGGCCCGCGGCCTTGTCCTGGACGGCTGGCGGGCGGCGCGGCGGCTGGCCCCCAACATGAACACGCTAGTCACCCTGGGATCCGGATCCGCCTACCTGGCCAGTCTGGTGGGGTTGCTGGCCCCGCAGGTGGGCTGGGAGTGCTTCTTTGAAGAGCCGGTGATGCTGCTCAGCTTCATCCTGCTGGGGCGGGCCCTGGAACAGCAGAGCCGTCTGCGGGCGGCCAGCAGTTTGCAATCGCTGCTCAGCCTGCGCCCCAGCGTTGCTTGGCGAGTCCGACCCTCTCAACGGTCAGGATCCCCAGCCGAAGACCTGAGCAAAGGCGAGCTGGCGGCAGAGCAGTGCCCCGTGGAACAGGTGCAGGTGGGAGACTGGCTGCAAGTGCGGGCTGGCGAGCAGATCCCGGTGGATGGGGAAGTAATTGCCGGCCAGGCCACGGTGGACGAGGGCATGCTCACCGGGGAATCCCTACCCGTGCTCAAACAGCCAGGGGATCCGGTCGTGGCCGGGACGGTCAACCAATCGGGGCTGCTGCTGTGCCAAGCTACGCGCACCGGCAAAGACACCACCCTGGCCCAGATCATCCGCTTGGTGGAAGAAGCCCAGGCCCGCAAGGCCCCCATCCAGGGCCTGGCCGACCGGGTGGCCGGCTACTTCACCTACGGGGTGGTGGTGCTGGCCCTTCTCACCTTCGCCTTCTGGTACTGGGTTGGGATCCCCTTGTGGGGCAGCGAGCTCCTGAGGGGGGTCGGCCTTCACTCCCCTCTGCACCTGGCGGATCACCCGCCCCACCCCACCCCTCTGCTCCTCAGCCTTAAGCTGGCCATCTCGGTGCTGGTGGTGGCCTGCCCCTGTGCCCTCGGATTGGCGACGCCGACGGCCATTCTGGTGGGCACCGGCCTGGGCGCGGAGCGGGGGCTGCTCATCCGCGGCGGCGATGTCCTGGAGAAAACCCACCGCCTGCAAACGGTTGTCTTCGACAAAACCGGCACCCTCACCCAGGGGGATCCGCACCTAACAGATTGCCTGGCCCTCGACCCCTCTCTGGATCCGGCTCGGCTGCTGCAACTGGCGGCCACGGTGGAAAGCGGCACCCGCCATCCCCTGGCCCAGGCCATTTTGGGGGCCCTCCGCGAGCGAGGACTACCCCTGCTCTCTGCCGACGAGTTTTACACTCAGCCAGGCCTGGGGGCCTCGGCGCGGGTGGAAGGGCAAGAGGTCATCTTGGCCTCCTTAGAGGGGCTGGCCGCCCTAGGGATCCCGATTTCCCCGCAAGCGCAGGCCCAAGCCCAGGCGCTGCTACAAGCTGGCAAAACGGTGGTGGGGGTGGCCGTGGCGGGATCCCTGGTGGGGCTGTTGGCGGCCCAGGATCCCTTGCGGCCCGACGCCCGGGCAACGCTGCAACGGCTTCGGCAAATGGGCCTGCAGGTAGTCCTGCTAACCGGCGACCGAACCGAGGTGGCCCAGCAGGTGGCCCAGGCCTTGCAGGTGCCAGGGATCCGCGTCATCGCCGAGGTGCAGCCGGCAGACAAAGCTCAGGTTATCCGAGATCTGCAGGCCCAGGGTCAAAGAGTCGCCATGGTGGGTGATGGCATCAACGACACCCCCGCCCTGGCCCAAGCTGACGTGGGCATGGCTCTGCACTCTGCCACCGCTGCCGCCCTCGAGACTGCCGATATCATCCTCATGCGCAACCGCCTCTGGGACGTCGTGGAAGCCATCCGTCTCAGCCGCGCCACCTTCCGCAAGATCCAGCAAAACCTCCTCTGGGCCTTCGCCTACAACTGGGTCGGGATCCCGGTGGCTGCCGGTGCGCTCCTGCCCAGCTTCGGCATCGGCCTCAGCCCCGCCCTGGCCGGCGGCCTCATGGCCTTCAGCTCCCTCAGTGTAATCTTCAATTCACTCCTTCTCAGGAGAACTTTTATAAGTGGTGGATCCCCTGACGAGCAAAATTAAAAAGTGTTAAAGACAACCAATATTCCGCCTACTATCTGTTTCTATTTCCGAAGTTTTACTGACTTCTGCCACAACTTTTGTCCTGCTCAGGCCTAGGAAGCAGCGATCTCGATTAAGTTCAATCAAGGAAATTAATTAGCTTTGACTTTTGAAAAGCCAAATGTAAAATGAGGCTTGCGCTGGCCCAAAGCTGCCTCGTTTTGTACCTTGCGTAGCAAGGGAAAAACCGTGAAAATACTGAAAAAGTCAGATCCGAAAGTTGGAGAGAGGGCAGAGACATGGCAATGCTTGGAGATCTTCAGGAATTTTCCCTAGCCGAGCTGTTGCATTTGATGGAAAAAGGAAAGAAAACAGGCCAACTCTCCATTTGGGGGCCCAATGGCATTTATCGAGTTTGGCTGTATCAGGGGCGAGTGGTGGCGGCCTTGTCTCCCCAAGAAGAGCATCAGTTGGAGCGCTTGCTGGTGCGCTTAAACCTGGTCAGCCAGCAAGTCGTGGCAGATTTGGCCTCCCTCTGCAGCTTGCAGGAGCCTCTGGGCCTTTGCTTGCAGCGGCAGGGGTTTATTTCCCCTGCAGCTTTGGCCAAGCTCTTTCGCTATCAACTGCAGGTGGGGCTTTACAGCCTCTTTGCCCTGGAAGCGGGACAGTTTAGCTTCTTGCCCAACGTGCCCCTGCCCTACCGCGAGATGACCGGCCTGAGCAAAGGAGCCAGTGCCGTGGCTTTGGAAGCGCTGCAGCAGCTTCGGTTGGATCAGCGCCCGGAAGAAAATCTGCCCCAGCCGGACAGCTACTTCTGGCGTACCAGCACCGAGTTGCCCTTGTACAAACTCTCGCCCCTGGAGTGGGCAATCTTGGAGCAGGTTTCGCCCGCTCGCAACCTGGTTGAGTTGGCCCAAGCCCTAAAGGCAGATCTCTTAGAAGTCCGCTATGCCTGCGCCCGCCTGGCCAAGCTGGGGTTGCTCAGCCCCTGCGACAGCTCGGCCGCTTCACCCCAGCCTGCGCTTGCGGCGGCTTCTAAGCTTCTCCCCAACCTTCGGGAAGAGAAGGAGCCGGTCAAGCCTTCCTTGGTCAGCCGCCTATCTACTCTCCTCAAAACCATGCGCGAAAAATAAGCCGGTAGAGTAAAATTCTATTGCATGCTCCTACGCCGGCTTTACGAAGTTAATTTAGGTAAAGATGAACTGGATGGCTGTAACAGATCTGGACCAAAGCAACACAAAAGTAATAGGAATTGATGCCAAAATCTTACGCAGCTCAACGCTTAGACTTTATCTCTCCAAAAAGATCGTTCATCAGTAGAATTGCTGCCAGGTTGAGTACTTGAGCGAAGATGGCTTTGCCGTCGCTACACGGTTGTTGAC
>NZ_JANSHG010000186.1:0-4173 GCF_047461555.1 Synechococcus sp. WC101 | reverse complement strand
GGTTCCAGGCTGGAGCGCACCCGCAGCTTGACGCCGTAGTTGCGGGCAATCTCCACCGAGCGGGGGTGGAGCACCTGCGCCCCCAGGCTGGCCAGCTCCAGCATCTCGTCGGCGGTAATCTCCGGCAACAGCCTGGCCTCGGGTACCTTGCGCGGGTCGGTGGTAAAGATCCCCGGCACATCGGTGTAGATCTCACACAGCTCTGCCCCCAAAGCCACCGCCAAGGCCACCGCTGTGGTGTCCGATCCCCCCCGCCCCAGGGTGGTGATCTCCAGCTCCGCCGGGCTGGTGATGCCCTGAAACCCGGCCACCACCACCACCTCTCCCCGCTCTAGGTGTTGCCAGAGGCGGTCGGTGTGGATGTGCAAAATGCGGGCCCGCCCGTGATCCCGGGTGGTGACGATGCCCACCTGGGCCGCCGTCAAGGAGAGGGCAGGGTAGCCCAAGCGCTGCAGCGCCAACGCCAGCAGGGCAATGCTTACCTGCTCGCCCGTGGAAAGGAGCATGTCCCACTCCCGCCACTGGGCCGGCGTGGTCGGGGATCCCTGCAAGATCTGCTCCCCCAGCTCCACGAGGCGGTCGGTTTCGTCCCCCATGGCCGAGACCACCACCACCACCCGCTGCCCCCGATCCACCGTGTGGGCCACCCGCTGGGCCACGGCTTGGATGCGCTCGATGGAGCCGACGGAGGTGCCGCCGTACTTCTGGACAATTAAACCCGCTTGCATGGCTTGGGCTGAGCTGGTTGGACGTGGTTTGGATCCTACCCCGAACTAGGCCAAGGCCAGCCAGCTTTGCAAAAAGGGCGGCACCGGCAGCAGGATCAGCACCAGCAGCGTCAGCATCCCCAGCCCCAGCAGATCCCGCCCCTCGTCCAGCTCCGTGACGTCGTTGAGGGCCGGCTCGTCGGCGCTGGAGATGACAAACAGCAGCAGCGCCCACAAGAGTAGCCAGGGCTGGACCGTCAAAGCCAACAGCAGCACCAGCCAGCGAGTCACTCGCCCCACATTGGCCCCCATCTGCTGGCCATAGATGGCGTGGACAATGTGGCCCCCATCCAGTTGGCCCACCGGCACCAGGTTAAACGCGATCACCACCAGGCCCAGCCAGCCGGCAAAGGCCAGCGGGTGCAGATCGATCACCTGGCCCGGCTGCAACTGATCCCCCAGCACCATACGCGCCAAGATCGCCAGCAGCACCGAGAGGCGTGGGTCGATGCGATGGAAGCTAATTGGGGTGGGCTGCCCCTCCGGCACCGCCGGCGGATCCCCAGGCGCCGAAAAGGACAGCCCCAGCAGCAACATCGCCAAAGCAACCAGGCTGCCCGCCAGCGGCCCGGCAATGGCAATATCAAACAACACCTTGCGGTTGGGCACCGGCTCTTTCAGCTCGATGAAAGCCCCGAAAGTTCCTAACACAAAGGGCACCGGGATGAAATAGGGCAGCGAGGTTTTGATGCCGTGGCGGCGGGCCACCCAGTAGCGGATCCCCTCATGGGATCCCAGAATGGCCAGGATCCCAACTGCGTAGGGCAACCCCTTCAGCAGAGACGGGAGATGCAGCAGCCGGTCAGGGCCGACCCCAGCCGCCTGGGCCCCGGCAGTGAGAGTCGTCCAAAAGGTAAACAGCAGCAGCCCCAGCGCCAGCAGAGGCCACTCCTGCTGACGGGTTAGGGAGCGCCGTGCCGCCGGGTTGGGCACCAAGGCAAAAAAAGGCTTGCCGGCAAACCCCTCCTGCAGCACCACCAAGAAGCGTTTGCCAAAAGTGTTTTCTACATTGCGCTGCACCCGCTCATAGGCTTCCGTGGGATCCGCCCGCAAATTGCCGCGGCAGATGATGGCCTGGGGACGGTACTCCACGCTTTGCAAATAAAAAACATTCCAGGGGAAGCAGTGGTTGAGCTTTTCTCGCGGCACCTCCGAGATGGGGGTGTGGACAAGAGCCGCCGAGGCCAGATCTGCAGCACTGTCCTCCTTTTCTTCCTCTGCTTCAAGCAAAGACTCGCGATCCGATCCCGCAACCGGCGAGGTGTTTTCCGCCCCCGGTTGAGAGCCTGCCGTTGGAGGTCGGAGGCGCCCCCGGCGTACCAAAGTCATGCTGGTAAAATAGGAAGCCAGAAACAGCCCCAACATGAGCAGGGGGGGCATTTCGTACTGAAACACCTGACGCCCCAGCACCCAGATCAAAGGGGGCATCATCATCACCAGCCACAGGATCCGCCAGGGCACCTTGGAGAGGCGGGCCACACTTTTTTGCAGCAGCAGGTAGGTTGCAGAACCCACCAGTGCCAACAGGATCCAATCTGCCATGAGTTGCAAAAAACAGAGGAGAACACCTCTACCAAGCTAGCGGCAAACCCAATCTCCCTGCTATGGCCAGCAGGGGGGATCCCTCAAGAGCCAAACTTTTGCTTGGCCTGCTCGTAAACTGCCACTGTGATCTTCTGGATCCCGGCTTCGCGGGCAAACTGTTCAATCTTCTTACGGGCAGCCGGACGCACAAAGAAGGGGATTTCTTTAAGGCGCGCCTCTGCTTCTGGCGTCCACTCTATCGCTTCGTCCATCCCCCCTGCCCTCAACGCAACATCCACGCCGGCAGGAGAGTGTGCCCTGTCATGCCTCGCAGGGTGAAATAGACAAACAGCAGCAACAGCAGGGATCCCAGCACAACCAGGGCTGCCGAGGTCGGACTTTTGCGGTACAGGTTAACAAAAGGCTGTAAGCCAGCCCAGATCCCCCCCAGCAAGACGGTAATGAAGTAGGTAGGGTAGCGGGAGACATTCTCCACAAATTGATCTTCCAGTCGACGAGGAGGCTGCGGCTGTGGCATGGGCAGATCGCAATCCAACAACTTCCCCTCAGTTTGCCACAGAGACCGGTTTCTGTCCCCCCGGCTGAAGAGGGATAGGAACCAGGGGGAAGCCGCCCAGGCTCAGAACCGCGAGAACCTGATATGGTAGGCGTTATCCTGCCTGCTTAGCTCAGCCCAGCCACCCACTCTCTGGCCTGATGCGAGAATTGCCCCCCGATGCCCTCAATCGCGCCGGTGACCTGCTTGGGGAACAGACCCTGGCGCTGATGCGCGTCCAGGAGGCTTTGGATCAACTGGAGGCAGCCATTCTCAGCAGTCCTCGTCTGTTCTGGTCTCGCACCCTTATCGACGAAGAGAAGATCCTGGAGCAGTTGGACTTCATCCGCCTCAACCTGCCCACAGCCTTGGAGGAAGCCGAGGAGGTGCTGCGCCAGCGGGATCAGATTTTGGCCGAGGCCCATCGCTACGCCCAAGAGATCGTGGCCATGGCCCAGCGCCGAGCCGAGCAGCTTGTGAGCGAATCCACCATCCTCCGCCAGGCTCAAGCTCAGGCGGAACAGTTGTTGCGGCAAACCTACCAACAGAGCGAGGAGGTGCGGCGACAGACGCTGCAGGAGTCGGAGCGCCTACAACGGGAGGCCCATCATTACGTGGATCAGGTTTTGCAAGACCTAGAGCTGCGGCTGTTGGAGTCTCTGCGGGTGATCCGCAACGGGCGACAAAACCTTCAGACCTAAATTTGTGCTCGACCAGAGAGTGTTCATCGGTTCAGTTTTAGGCCAATATAATAAGGTAGCATCCGGGCTTCTTTACCCTGCGGATCTGTGGTAACCAAACTAACCTCCGCCAGGAAAGACGAAGACAAGTCTCGGATGGGCGGCCAGGAACTCGACGCGCTGTAGATTGCTGCTGCAGGCAAGGAACCTCGAGCTTTTGTGGCAAGCTGGCGCAGTTCTCCCTTCGCTTAACTGAGAGCGTGTGTTCCTCTTCTCAGCGATTGCCCCAACATTGGACTCATCGAGCTACCTTCCGCGGCGGGCTCTGTCCTCAGCCTGCGAGTTCCGGCTTTTACCCCTTTTGGGGAACCACTCAGTCGTCTAGGAGATTCTATGACCATTGAACCGAAAGCCCGTAAGAACCGCGAAAATGCCAACTCCCGTTCCCGCAGCCGTCGCCGTGAATCGGCCAAAGGGATCAAAGGGGCCAATCCAGCCGCCAGCCTCTCCCTGCCGAAGTTGATCCAAGAGAATGCTGTGCTCCAATCTCGCAGCCAGTTGTTGCTGATGTACAGCGACTTCCAAACCGAAATGCCCAACGACGGCAAAACCGGCGTTGGCACCTGGCTGCAGAACCGCCTCAAGG